>NZ_JBSIUU010000028.1:0-28185 GCF_053654535.1 Helicobacter sp. T3_23-1056
TCCAAATAAGCCTAAACCAAATCTAAGCCTAATCGGTCAACAATCCTAAGCCCCTCTCTAAAAAGCCCAAGATTTACCCCCCATAAAATCAAGCCCAAACCAAAGACTTACCCATCAATGTAATAAACCTTTTTCTTAGACTTCTTTTCTTTCTTTTTCTTTGATTTTTTGGACTTAGATTTTTTCTTGCCACCTTCGGCTATGCTTCTAGCTACGGCGTTGCCGTCTTTGTCGGTTACATAGTCGCTCCCGCCAAACCAATACGCGTATTTGAAGTTTAGATTTGTCGTTACGCCGTTAAACCAATCACTTGTAGCGACATTTTTACTCGTAGCATCTCTCTCTTTGGCGAAGCTAGAAGCATAGAAAAGCCCATCATAGCCGAAACTTAGCTCGTGGTTTTTCTTTATCATCCATATTAGATCAAACCCTAGATTCCCATACACCGCAGGCAGAGTGATTTGCCCCTTATCTGGCAAATTACCAATTCTAAAGTTGGTTTCTTGCTTATTTAGCATATTATACTTTACGCCAGCTTTGAAATTCGTGCGGAATTTATTGCCATACATTTTGTAGTAGCGCACATGCACGCCTAGTTGAGGCAGATGCCAATAAAACGCATCATATCTCTCATCAGCTCCAAGCGGGCGATATTTGGTATTAGCTAGATATGCTTCAGGCTTTGTTATCCTTGTGTTGTTTGAGGCTAGCATATCATAGCTTAGAGATACTTCAGGGCTTACATAGCTATTGCGCTTAAACTGATAAAATGTAACCCCACCTTTGACTTCCGCGCCGACATTGTATATTAGCGGGATTGCGTTTTTGTCAGCGGATTTTAGCTTCAGCTCCCACGAACCTGTTTTGGCGGTAAAGGTTGGCATATCTACCCCACCTCTTATGCTAGCTTTGATAAAGCCTTCCATCACTTTGCCAGGGATAGAAAAGGTTTTAAAATAATTCAGCCCCGCTTGCAAGCTATTGTTTTGGATACGCGTATCGATATTGCCTCGCAAAGTCGTATCCGTATTTACAAACTCATATCCCAAAAATCCACCAAAAATCCCTGCTGCTCTAAGATTTCTTTGCATACCAAAGAGTGCGCCACCTGCGTATTCTTGTGCATTGCTAGTGCCTAAATCCACATAGCTATGTGTGGCATAAGGCACAGCAAAGAAACGCCAATCACGCCTCCCAGTGTAAGGGATAAATATCGCATCTAGTTGGTCGATGACTTCAAAGTTATTATAGCCTTTGTCTAGATTTTGCCCCTTGCTTTGCTCTAAAGTTAGCTTAGCGATTTTCTCACGCGTTTTGTCTAGCTTTTTTTGATTTTTGCGTGTGTTTTTGGCAAATTTGCTAGAGCGATTTGTTAGACGAGACATATCATATTGCAATAGCCGTAGCTCTACTTCTTGATTGTAATACCTATCGCTATGGAAAGTCTTTGTAGTCATCGTATCTAGGATATTTTGGGTATTTACCGTCCTGCGCAAGCTAGATAGCGTGAGTGCGCGAAAGACATTTGCCCCATAGCTATCAGCCACATCAGCTACTAGGACGATACCTTTTTTGCCATCTCGCTCCACATGCTTTAGCTGAAGCCCTGTGGAAGCGACTAAGTGGCGATAGCCTAGCCTAGATTCAAAGCTACCTTGCTCGCCACTGCCATTGCCACTCTTCGCATTTTTTACGATATTTTTATACTCATAGATTTCATTTGGCTGGATATTTTCCCCAGCATTTATGGTGATAGAGTTATCCGCGATACCGATGACATTTTCACCACCTAAGATATGTTGCCCAGCTACTGAGCCTCCATTCCAGCTAGCTGCATCGCCATCTATGGTGATAGAGGCATTTAGCAGGGCGATGTAGTTTGTATCTGCGGTAGTAAATTTTCCATTCACTCCATTAAAACTCGTCATAAAGCCAGAATTTATGACATCTCTATTACCTATTTGTAGGTTGCCGCTTACTGTGCCTGTTGTTATGCTTAGGTTATTTACCAGAGAGCCATCGCGGATAGATATGCTAGCAGTATCCCTGTCTGTGCCTGCATTTGTAGCGTTTATCGTGCCACCTATGGTGAGGGAGTCTATGAGAGAACCATTTGTGATAGCTAGCCCTTGAAATGTGCCAGATTTTAGCTCTAGGGATTTTAGTCTAGAGCTACTTACTGATACGGTTGCGATGGCTTTGACTTGAGTGAGGGAAAAGCTCGTATTTGGTGCATCAAAGTTTTCAAACTTTAGCGTGCGTCTAGTGGATTCATTTGGGAATGTCTGTGTGCTTTGCCACCACGCTCTTCCTGTAAAATATGCTTGCCCAAGAGTATAAGAGACAGAGCCAGCATCTGTGCTACCGCTAAGAGTTAGCGTCATATCTCGCCAATAGCCTGTGTTTGATAGGCTTTGTCTCTGCAACTCAGCCAAAGAAGTGTATCCCGTACAAGCACTAGTCGTCCAATACCCTATACGCCCCTCATCTCTATATCCTGTGCTACGACAGCCAGCCGCTAGAGTATCTAGGGCGATACCAGCTAACAATGCACTTGTGGCTAGGGACAACGCTAGGCGTTTTTTGGGCGTTGGGGTTGCTTTTTTGTCATTGCGAGCGGATTTGACAAAATCCGCGTGGCAATCCAAATAAGCCCCCTCCGCAAGGGATGGGGAAACAATGCCGTCATTGCGAGCAAATGCGACAGCATTTGCGTGGCAATCTATTTTGTTTATATCGTAGTGTGGATTGCCACGCAAAAATTCGCTTACGCTCTTTTTGCTCGCAATGACGGAAGTTTTTTTGTGAGATTTTGCAATCTTGTCATTGCGAGCGCAACTTGTTGCGCGTGGCAATCCAAAATAAGCCCCCTCCCTTGCGGATGGGGTTTTTGCTTCGGCTAGCACCTCGCAACCCGTTGGGTGAGGGTGGGTGTCATTGCGAGAATTTGCGACTTTGTCATTGAAAGAATTTACATTGCCGTCATTGCGAGCAATTAGATTCTGCATTTTTGCAGAATCTAATGCGTGGCAATCTACTTTGTCTATATCGTAGTGTGGATTGCCACGCTCACTGCGTTCGCTCGCAATGACGGAAGTAGAGTCATTGTCCGTAATGACGGAAGTTTCTTTGTCATATTGAGACTTCGTTTTTTGGCTTGTCATATTGAGGGCAGCGCCCGAAATATCTCTATTTATTTGCGCATTTTGAGATACTTCGCTACGCTCAGTATGACAAGATACCCACCCCCTAGCCCCCTCCGCAAGGGAGGGGGAAATAACGCCGTCATTGCGAGCGCAACTTGTTGCGCGTGGCAATCCAAAATAAGCCCCCTCCCTTGCAAAAGTGGCAACGCCTCTTAAAGCCCCCTCCCTTGCGGAGGGGGTTTGGGGGTGGGTAGATTTTGCGCTAGCAAAATTTGCAATCTTGTCATTGAAAGAATTTGCATTACCGTCATTGCGAGCAATTAGATTCTGCATTTTTGCAGAATCTAATGCGTGGCAATCTATTTTGCTTATTCTGCATTGTAGATTGCCACGCTCACTGCGTTCGCTCGCAATGACGGAAGTGGAATCATTGTCCGTAATGACGGAATTTTCTTTGTCATATTGAGGCTTCGTTTTTTGGCTTGTCATATTGAGGGCAAAACCCGAAATATCTCTGTTTGGGTTTTGAATTTTAGAGATACTTCGCTTGCGCTCAGTATGACAAAATGCTTTTGTATAAGCAGAGTCATTATTCGTAATGACAGAAGTTTCTTTGTGAGTCTTGCGATTTAGCGATTGAGGGCTAGAAAGATTTAGCGCAGAGTTACTCTCTCTCTCTCTCTCTCTCTCTCGTTTTTGCGCTTGTGTGTTTGCTAAGCGCGACTTGCTTTACACCTTGTGTGTTTGTCTGTGTGTTTTTCATAGTGTCTCCCTTTAGGATTTGCCTTAGGTTTTGACGCATTGTCAAAGCCTTAAGGTTTTGGATTTTATCTATCTACCCCAAAATCTACAAAGTTTTTTTTGAAGGTTTATTTGCAAGGTTTAGCAAGATTTAGCAAGATTGGCATAAAAATCTATGCCAAAATTTGTTTTTAAATCCTGCGTTTTAATTTGCATTTAAAAAACTCGCGTTTTAAAACTTGCTTTTTAAAAACTCGGGTTAAAAAACTCGCATTTCAAACCTGCATCTAAAAACTTCGCAAAAATCCTTTAGATTTTGCTAAAAGTAAATAGTGCGTAAATGTTAGTTAAATCTTTCTTAAACAACCCTTAAATATTTGAAAACATAGTGAAAAAATGCAAAAAATTTGTGATTTTTACAAAAAAAAAAAAACGGCACAAAAATGGGCAAAAAATGAGGGAGTTTTGATAAAACATTATTGTGGAATATGGTGGATTAAAAAAGTGTAAAATGTGGAGAATGTGGAAAGGAATATAAAAAATGTTGGATTTTGGTGTAAAAGTAAAATGTTAAAAATATGGCGGAAATATTTTTTTGTATTGTTAGATTTTTGCGACTTTGTCAAAATGTGGAAAATGTAGTAGGAATATTTTTGTCATTGTGAGAAAAACTACAAGTGGTTTTTTATGAAAATCCGTTGTGTTTTTATCATTGGGGCAAATTTGCATTGCCGTCATTGCGAGCAATTAGATTCTGCATTTTTGCAGAATCTAATGCGTGGCAATCTACTTTATTGGGTTTGTAAAAAGCGTGTTTTGCGCTTTGTGGATATAGATTGCCACGCTCACTGCGTTCGCTCGCAATGACGGAAGCATAGCCTTTGTCTGCAATGGAGGAAGCAGAATCCTTGTCCGCAATGACGAAAGTGGAGTCATTGTCCGCAATGACGGAAGTTTCTTTGTCATATTGAGCGCGTGAGCGCCAAATATCTCTGTTTATTTGCGTATTTTGAGATACTTCGCTTCGCTCAGCATGACAAGAAACCCACCCCCTAGCCCCCTCCGCAATGGAGAGGGAATAAGAAGTGTGCGAATCCACAATGGAGGGGAAAATCCTGCCATTGTGAGAATTTACATTGCCGTCATTGCCATGCGGATTTGTCAAAATCCGCATGGCAATCTACTTCGTCTATATTACATTGTAGATTACCATGCTCAACTAGCGTTCGCTCGCAATGACAGAAGTATAGCCTTTTTCTGCAATGACGGAAGTTTCTTTGTCATATTGAGGCTTCGTTTTTGGCTTGTCATATTGAGCGCGAAATATCTCTGTTTTAGTTTTTGAAGTTTTGAGTTACTTCGCCTCGCTAAGTATGACAAAAATTTTTTGTGGATTGCCACGAATCTAGGCTTTTGTGAAAAAGCCTAGATTCTCGCAATGACTGAAGTGGTGGAATTATAGATTGCCGCGCTCACTGCGTTCGCTCGCAATGACAGAGGTAGAGTCGTTGCTCGCAATGATGATATACTTCGGTTTCTTACGAAACCCCAGTATGACAATGTTTTTTTTGCTTATGAATTGCCACGCATTGAGTTAAAATACAACGCTTCGCAATAACAAAGAAAATGAAAAAAAAAAAAAAAAATAGATTCTCTCCCTGTAAATTCATAGCAACCTTTTCAAAAAATTTTTAAAAAACATTTCAAAAATCTTTAAAACCCCCCCCCCCAAAAAAAACCTTAAAAACCTTAAAAATCTTAAAAACCTTAAAAATCTTAAAAACTGAAACCCTTAAAAAACTTAAAAAACTTAAAAAACTTAAAAAAACCTCCATTAAACCTAGCCATCATAAAATCCGCTTATTTTTTATCTAGCACTTCAAATGCAGGCAAAATCTTGCCCTCTAGCAACTCTAAACTAGCCCCACCACCTGTGGAAATAAAGCTCATATTATCCCTCTCCCCCGCTTTTTCTACCGCATCTGCGGTATCCCCACCGCCGATTAGCGAAAACGCATAAGTCTCAGCGATGGCGTGTGCAAGGTTGAATGTCCCGCGAGAAAATTGCGAAATCTCATAGATTCCAAGCGGTCCATTCCATATTATTGTCTGGCTTGCCTGTATGACTTCGTTAAAAAGCTTCGTGCTAGCAGGTCCCATATCTACGGCTTTGTAGCCCTGCGGGACATCTTGGGCGGGCGTGATTTTGATATTTGTGTGAGATTTTATATCATCAGTGCTTACCACATCGACAGGCAAGTAGATTTTGACATTTTTTTCCTTAGCTTTTTGCAAGATTTTTTGTGCTTCATTGATTAAATCTTTTTCCACCATAGAATCCGCCATATCATAGCCAAGAGAGGCTAAAAAAGTATTGCTCATAGCCCCACCGATGATGATTTTATCCACCACGGATAAGATATTTTCTAGCAGGGCTAATTTTGAGCTTACCTTGCTTCCGCCTACGATTAGTAGCACGGGTTTTAGCGGATTTGCTAGGGCTTTGGCAAACGAATCTATTTCTTTTTTTAGCAAAAGCCCTGCCACTTTTTCTTTGACAAATTTGCTAACCCCATAAGTGCTAGAATGCGCCCTGTGGCTCGTGCCAAACGCATCATTTACAAACACATCGCAATGGCTTGCCAAAGATTTGCTTAGCTCATCGCTATTTTTTTCTTCCCCCTCATAAAATCTAATATTTTCTAGCAATATAATGCTCCCTTCCTCTGCTTGTTCTTGCAAAGAAGCAAGCGACTCGATAGAATCCGCAAAAACCACATTTTTATCTAGCAATCTCTCTAATCTTTTTAAAATATGTTTTAGCGAAAATTCTGCTTGTTTGCCTTTGGGACGCCCTAGATGGCTTACAAGCACGATACATTTTGGTTCATTATCCACGCAATAATTTATCGTAGGCAATGCCTCTCTTATGCGCGTATCATCGCTAATGTCAAATTCCTCGTCCATCGGCACATTAAAATCCACGCGAATCAAAATCCGCTTATTTTTTAGGCTAATATCTTTGACCGTCTTTACTTGCTGCATAAATGAAATGCCTGCTACTTGCTCCATTTGGGCTCCTTTTTTAGAGAAAATTTAGTGATATTTTTGGCGATAAAAATAATCTAAATTTTTTATTTTTAATGTGGGGAATCATACCATAAAAGCGAAAATCTTTAAGCCATTTTGGCAATTATGCTATAATTGCGACTTTTACAAAAAATCATAAATACGCATTTGGCAGGGCAAATAGCGTGGCAAAAAGTGGCAAATGCTACAACAAACAAAAGTGAGGTAAAAACAATGATAAAGATTTTGAAACATACACAAAAAGATTTTGAAACAGAGTTTGATAAAATCCTTTTGCGCGGAAGCGAGGATATAAGCGAAGTAACCCCAAAAGTAGAATCTATCCTGCACGAAGTGAGAGAAAATGGGCTTAGCGCGCTATTATCGCAAGTAGAGAGATTTGATAAATGGAATCCTAAAAGTTTGGAGGATTTGCAAATCACACCAAAAGAATGCCAAGATGCGTATAACTCGCTAGATAAACGCACAAAAGAGGCTTTGCATATCGCTTATGAGAGAATCTATGCTTTTCATTCAAAAGAAAAAAAGCAATCGTGGCTTGATTTTGAGGCAAATGGCAGTGTGCTAGGCGCAAAATATAGCCCTGTGGAGCGTGCGGGGCTATATATCCCGGGGGGCAAAGCTAGCTATCCTAGCTCACTTTTGATGAATGCGATTCCAGCAATCGTAGCAGGCGTGGAATCTATCGTTGTTTGCACGCCCACACCGCTAAAGCAGACAAATTCACTGCTTTTAGCCGCATTGCATATTTGCAACATAAAAGAAATCTACAAAGTCGGCGGTGCAAGCGCAGTGGGGCTAATGGCGTATGGCATAAAATCTAGCGCGCAAAATCCAAGCATAAAAAAAGCCGATGTTATCACAGGACCGGGAAATATCTATGTCGCCACCGCCAAAAAGCTAGTCTTTGGCGAAGTGGGCATAGATATGATAGCTGGACCTAGCGAGATCGCTATCATCGCGGATTCTAGCGCAAATGCGGAGTATCTAGCGCACGATTTGCTATCCCAAGCCGAGCACGATGAGATGGCTAGCTCTTTTCTTTTTACCCCTGATGAAAATCTAGCCAACATCGTAAGCCAAAAAGTAGAGCAGATTTTAGAGTCGTTGCCAAAAAAAGCCATAGCAAAATCTAGCATTGACAATCGTGGCGCGATTATCATTTGTAACGACATAGCGCAATGCGTGGAGCATTGCAACGCCCTTGCCCCAGAGCATTTAGAGCTAATGGTGGCAAGCCCTTTTGAGCTATTGCCAAGTATCAAAAATGCGGGAGCGATTTTTTTAGGCACAAATACGCCAGAACCCATAGGGGACTACTTAGCAGGACCAAACCACACTTTGCCTACAGGTGGCAGTGCTAGATTTTTTTCTCCCTTAGGCGTGGAGCATTTTATGAAAAAAAGCTCGGTGATTTATTTTTCAAAAGAAGCGATAAACACACTTGGCGCACCTTGTGCGCATTTAGCAGAGCTAGAGGATTTGCACGCGCACGCAAAAGCGGTGCTTGCACGAATAAAATCTTAAAGTAAAATCTAAAAATAGCGCAAAATCTAAACATAAAATCTAAAAAAGATTTTGGATATAATCCAAAAATATTTTGCAAGCTAACACAAAAACCAAAATAAAGGATAAAAAATGTGGGAAGAGCTAGATAATGGGCTAGAAGTATTGCAAGGCGACCCTATCAAAAAATGGTGCGAAATAATCCTAAACGCCTCGCCTACGCTTGCGCAAAAAGAGCTAGAAAGAATGCTAGAAATGCTTGCGGTTTATGAGCTAGCGTATGAGGAAAATGGCGGAGATTTGCGCAAGTTTTTGCATACGCACAAAGAAGCCATAGAAGCAAAAAAACGCGATATTGCTATTGATTCTAGTGCGAAGATTTTGAGTGAAAATGAGTAGATTTTAGTAGGGGGTTTTATGCGCCGTTTTGTGATTTTTGGATTTTGCTTTTTGCTACTTGCTACGCATTCTTGGCTAAATGGAGCACAGCCTGTGTGGGACTATGAGGAAAATCTAGTGCTAAAAAAAGATGAAATCTATCAAAAAAGTTTTCAAATCGCAGGGGTGCAAAAAGAGCTAAAATTTTATTGGACATTGTATAAAAACTACGGACTTGTGGTAAATCTAAAATACGATAAATTCCCATATCAATTTATCCTCTACACAGATTATGCGCGAAAAAGTTTTAAGATTCCGCTATCTAGGGCAGGGGATATTCGCGATATAGAAGTGTTTTTAAGTTTTTTAAAATACGACTATGAAAGCAAGGAAGCGACCCTGTGGCTAGGCGTGCTATATCCCCAAAAAATAAAAAGCGGGAGTTAGGAAAAAACTTTGAGCTAGCATAGCTAATAACAAAGGCTTAAAAAATATCGCATTATCTTAAAGAAAACACAAAGCAAAATAAAGGTAAAATCCTTTGGTGTTTTTAGGTAGCATTTCTAGGGAGTTTTAAGAAATTTCTAAGGAGAGACAATGGCAAGTGCGACAAATACACATCACACACAAAAACTACAAAATCCACACGCACAAAATAGGCAAGATTTAACCAAAATCCTAGCCGATGATTTTTTGCCATTGATACAATCGCGCTGTGATGAGTGGATAGCTAGCCTAAAAAGCCCAAATATTGACAAAATCTACTCAGCTATAAAATCTGGCAAAATGCTACGAAGCAAGCTAATATTTGCCATTTTAGGGCAAAGACTCTCAAATCCAAAATCTACAAATCCTACAAAATCTAGCAACATTTTAGAATCTGCTATTGATTTATGTGCGGTTATTGAGCTTGTGCAGTGCGCGTCTTTGTTGCACGATGATGTCATCGATGAGGCAAAGACGCGCAGAGGTGTGCCAAGCGTCAATGCCACTTTTGGCAACAAAAACGCCATTATGCTAGGCGATGTGCTGTATTCAAAGGCGTATTTTCATTTGGCAGATTTTCCTTTAAGCATTGCCAAAAGCGTATCAAATGCCGTATGTGCGCTATCAAGAGGGGAGATAGATGATGTGCTTTACTCAAGCGAATTTCAGCCTAGCTTAGAAGTATATTATAAGATTTTGGAGGATAAAACCGCCTCTTTAATCGCTTCAAGTGCGGAATCTAGCGCGATTTTGGCTGGGCTAGATTCTCTTAAATATTATGAGTATGGCAAAAATTTGGGGCTAGCGTTTCAAATCGTTGATGATTTGCTAGATATTACCCAAGATGAAGCGACTTTGGGCAAGCCAAGTATGAATGATTTGCGTGAGGGAAAAAGCACTTTGCCTTATATTTTGCTTTATGATGAAATAGATTTGACAAAAGATTTTGCCAAAAAAGAGGAGTTTTTATCGCATTTTTATAAGAGAGATAGCGTGGCGATAGAGTGGTTTAAGAAATCATTTGACACATATAAAATCATAGAAAAAACCCAAAAAATCGCACAGGATTTTATCGCAGAAGCCCTAAATGCGATAAAAGATGAGCAAAATCCCACGCTAGAGCAAATCGCAACTTCAATGATAGATAGGAGGTTTTGATGCAAGTGCAATATCTAGCCCTAAGTTTTTCGCACAAAAATACCCCCATAGATTTGCGCGAAAAGCTCGCATTTCCTCAACGCGATTTTATGCCAAGCGTGCAGAGTCTGCAGAGTGTGCAAAGTAGTTTTTTGCAAAATAATAGCGATAAATCTAGCCCCATAGCCCAAAATCACTACAAAAAAGGCTCGATACAAGATTTTTTATTAACTCTAAAATCAAAAGTGCCAAGCCTAAAAGAAATCCTTTTGCTTAGCACTTGCAATCGCGTGGAGTTTTATATCATCACGCATAGCCCCGAAGAGTGCATAACAGCGGTGCTTGATAGCTTTGCGCTGTCGCGTAAAATCCCGCTAAAAGAGCTAGAAAAACACTGCAAAATCGCACAAAATGCCGAAGCCCTGCATCATCTTTTTAGCGTGGTAAGCGGGCTAGATAGCGTAGTCATAGGCGAGACACAAATCGTAGGACAAATCAAAAGCGCGTATAAACTGTGCTATGATTTGGGCGTATGCGGGCAGGAAATCACGCGTTTAGCGCATTTTGCATTTCGCTGTGGCGGGAAGGTAAGAAGCCAAACCCATATCGGCAAAACACCGCTATCTGTGGCGTCTGTGGCGGTAAAAAGGGCGTTAGAATTTATCCATAAAACAAAAAATTCTACCAAAAACACAGAATCTAGCAAAAAACTTTTAGCACAAAAACTCACGCAAAATCTAACGCAAAATTTTTCACAAAATCTAGCGCAAAATCCGCAAATAAGCGCGCTTATCATCGGCGCAGGGGAGATGGGCAAACTTGTGATTAGGCATTTGCTAGATTCTAGGATTTCTATCGCCTTTGCCAATCGCACGCTTTCAAACGCTAGCAATTTCCTCTGCGAACTGCAAGAAGAGGGCAAAGATATTAGCAATATCACGCTTTTGGATTACAAAAGCCTAAAATCCACGCTTGATGATTTTACGCTTGTATTTTGTGCTACGGGGGCTAGCAGGGCGATTATCAAAGAGGCAAAATCTAGGGATTTTAAGCGAGCGTGGTTTGATTTGTCTGTGCCTAGAAATATCGAGGTGGCAAAAATCCCAAAAGATTTGCATATTTTTTGCGTAGATGATTTGAAAAAAACCATAGATGAAAATCTAGTCGGCAAAAAAATCCAAGCCCACCAAGCCTATGCGATTATCGGCAATGCTGTGGGGGAATACTTTTCGTGGGTGCAGAGCTTTGATGTGTTGCCACTCATTAAGACAATGAGAGAAAATGCCAAACTTGCAAGCCTACAAGAGCTACAAAGGGCTATCAAAAAAGGCTACTTGCCACAGGAATTAGAAAACGAAGTCAAAATCATCTTGCACAATGCGTTTAATGTGTTTTTGCATAACCCCACGCTAATGCTAAAAGAACTAGCAAACACCCAAGAGGGCGATAGTATCATTGATGCGACAAAAAGGGTATTTGAAGAAGTGCCACCAAGCAAAAAAGAAGCAAGAGAAAAAAATCATAACAAAAATCAAACAAGAGAAACGATAGAATCAAAAGCAAATGAATTTTTTGGCACAAAGCAAAATGCAAAATCTAACGATTTGCAAAAAACCAAAGAAACAAAAAAGGCAAAAGAGGCAAAAGAATCTACAAAACCCAAAAGAGCGGATTTTATCAATCGCTACAAATGCGAATATGACACGACTTCTACGCCTTAAACGCGTATCAAAATGCGCAAAATGTGTTTAATTTTGCAAAATCTAACCAAAAGGACATAAATGCTTTTTTCAAAAATGCTACTCCCAACTAGCAAAGAATCCCCAAAAGACGCGATTTTAAAAAGTCATCAATACCTTGTGCGAGCGGGCTATATCCACCAAATAGGAAGCGGAATCTATAATTTTTTGCCATTAGGCAAAATCGTCCTAGAAAAAATCAGCCAAATCGTGCGAAATAGGCTAGGGGAAGCAGGTGCGCAAGAAGTCTTGCTAAGTTTTGTAACGCCTGAGGAACTATGGCAAAAAAGCGGGCGAAGTCAAAACTATGGCAAAGAGCTTTTGCGATTTAGTGATAGAAAAAACACGCCATTTTTGCTAGCCCCCACGCACGAAGAGAGCATAACCGAGCTAGCAAAAACCTACATAAAATCATACAAATCCCTCCCGCTAAATCTCTACCAAATCCAGCTAAAATTTCGCGATGAGCTTCGACCTAGATTTGGGCTACTTCGCACGAGAGAATTTATAATGAAAGATGGATATAGTTTTCACGCAAATAGCGCGGATTTGGATAGGGAATTTGACCTTATGTATAAAACATATAGTGCGATTTTTAGCGATTTGGGGCTAGATTTTCGCTGTGTGGAGGCAGATAGCGGGGCGATAGGTGGGAGCGGGAGTAAAGAGTTTATGGTGCTAGCAAGTAGCGGGGAAGACACGCTAGCAGTGTGCAAAAACTGCGAATATGCAGCAAACCTAGAAGTAGCAAGGCGGGCAAAAAGACTGCCTCCGCGTGATGAAAATGGAAATGAAATCCTGCCACCAAAAGCGGATTTTGCGAAATTTTCTACGCCAAATGTAAAAAGCATTAGCGATTTATGCGCGTTTTTTCATATCAATCCTTTTTTTACCATCAAAGCGGTGGTAAAAAAATACACCAAAAAACCTTGCAACCTAGAATCCACAAGCACAAAATCCACGCAATCAACAAAAAAAGATTCTGCCCAAAATCAATATTCAAACCAAAATCTAGCCCAAAATCCTGCGATTTTGCAAGAGGATTTTGCTGTGTTTTTCTTGCGTGGCGATGATGAGCTAGAAGAAATAAAAGCCCTAAACGCGCTAAATGCAAATGGATTTAATGCGTTAGAATTGCTTGATGCAAGTGAGGGTGAGCTAGAAAATATAGGGCTTATAGCAGGGAGTATCGGTGCGTATTCTTTGCGCGCTATCATCGGGGAGAGGGCGATTATTTTTGATAATGACTTAAATGGCGCAGATGATATGATTTGCGGTGCAAATGAGAGGGAAAAGCATTTTGTGGGGGTGGATTTGGATACATTTGAAAATCTTGTTTTTGCGGATTTGGCAGTGGTAAAAGAGGGGGATATTTGCGCAGATTGTGGTGGCAAAATCATTCACAAAAAAGGCATTGAAGTAGGGCATATTTTTAAGCTAGGGGATAAATACTCTGCCCCCCTGCAAGCGAAGTTTTTAGATGAAAATGGCAGAGAAAAGCCCTTTATTATGGGGTGTTATGGCATAGGCATTAGCAGGATTTTAAGCGCGATTTTGGAGCAAAAAGCAGATGAAAAAGGCTGTGTGTGGAGTAGGGCAGTCGCGCCTTTTGCCTTGCAAATCATTATCGCAAATATCAAAGACAAAATCCAATATGATTTTGCTCTCACGCTTTATGAGAGTCTAAAACAAGTGGGCGTAGAAGTGGCTTTAGATGATAGGGATTTGCGATTTGGCGCGAAAATGGCAGATTTTGAGCTTATGGGGAGTGCAAATTTTGCTTTGATTGTCGGCAAGGGGCTAGAATCAAATCGCGTAGAAATCATCAAAAGAGATGGTTTGCAAAAAAGCGAGATAGATTCTAGCAGTGTATTGGAGCGAGTGCTAAAAATCATCAAATAACGCCTAAAATAAGGGATTTTAGATTTTTTAGATTTTTTAGATTTTGAGATTGCAAAAATGACAAACTAAATGGAATCACTTTTGCAAGACATAAATCACAAATGAAACACATCACAAAAAGGGGAGCAAATGCCAACACTTATCATTATCGGCTACATTGCCCTAGAACTACTTAGCTTTAGCCTGTGGGCAAGCACACTTGGATTTTTTAGCCTTTTTTTAGAGATTGTGGGGAGTGGGTTTTTGGGGCTATGGCTTTGGTCTTCGCGCACGCGCTCGCTTAGTGCCTCGCTAAATGACATTATTTATTTTATGTATGAGGGGCGGATTTTGGATTTGCTAAAAAGCAATATGCTTTTTTATTTGGGCGCGATTTTGCTGATTTTGCCCGGGTTGGCTGGCGATAGCGCGGGGGTAATTTGCATTTTGGCTAGCTTTTTGATACAGCCAAAACCGCTTGATAGCGACTTTACAAGGGATTTGCGACATAGGCAAAATCGCCAACATAGTGAGTATGAAACATTTGATTTTGACACCAAGACAAAGCATAGTAACATTAGCGATGATGATATTATCGAGGTGGAAATCATTGAAGAAAATGATAAGCAAAAATCCTCTATCCAACGCAAAAAACGCAAAAATAGCACAAAAAACGATAAAAAATAAGGATAAAAATGGCTAGAGAAATGGCTAAAAACAATGCGTGCAAGCACAATTTATGCGCGCTAAAAAAGCAAAATCTAATCATAGGCACGCGTGGAAGCGCGCTAGCTCTATGGCAAGCCCACCACATACAAGCGCGACTAAAAAATGAACTAGGCATAAAATCTACTTTGCAAATCGTAAAAACTAAGGGGGATAAAATCCTAGAAGTCCCGCTTGCCAAAATCGGTGGCAAGGGACTTTTTACCAAAGAATTAGAAGAGCTTTTGTTAAAAGGTGAGATTGATTTAGCCGTGCATTCGCTAAAAGATGTGCCTGTGGAATTGCCAAATGGGCTAATGCTAGCTAGCATAACAAAGAGAGAAGATGTGCGTGATTGCCTACTAAGCCATAAGTATGCTAGTTTAGATTCTCTGCCAAAGGGGGCAAAAATCGGCACAACTTCTTTGCGCAGGGCTATGCAGATTTTGTTCAAACGCCCTGATTTAGAGACATTATCACTAAGGGGAAACCTCCAAACAAGGCTAAAAAAACTAGAATCTGGCGATTTTCACGCCATAATGCTAGCCGCCGCTGGGCTAAAAAGGCTTGGCATAACAAATGAGCAAGTCGCGTATATAACGCCATTTGAAGTCGATGAGATAATCCCTGCTATGGGGCAGGCTTGTCTTGGCATAGAGTGCAAAAATGATAATCCAAACCTCATATCCGTCCTAAAATCCCTAAGCGATGATGAGGCACAGATTTGTGCGGGTGCGGAGATGGAGTTTGTGCGGGTGCTAGATGGGGGGTGTCAAGTGCCTATCGGCGTGCATTGCAAAATCATAAAACCTAGCACAAAGCAAAATGCGACAAATACGCAAGCCACGATAAAAATAAATGCGATAGTAGGACTGCCAAATGGGGAAAAAATCTTAAAAGAATCTATCCAAAAACAGCTCATTACAAATGAGATTTGCCCTCCAAAAAGTGCGCAATCCACAGAATCTATCAAAACCACAAAATCTGCGCAATCTAAAAAAGAGATTTTGCCAAACGCACAGCCACAAACACTTCTGCAAAAAGAGAATCTACAAGCCAACCAAAATCTAGCAAATGCGATGGCAAGAGAGCTAGCACAAAAAATGATAGCGCAGGGCGCAAAAGAGATTTTGCAAGAGGCACTTAGCTTTTGGGATTAGATTGGGATTAGATTTTGGATAATTTTACTGCCATAAATATTTTTGCGAATAAATATTGTTGCATTGTTATTTCACAAAAAATGCTAAAATCCTAACTTTGTTTCAATTTGTTTCGCGCTTTAATCAACCAAAATCCACGCATTAGCACGCATTAGCAAACCAAAAAACGATAAGCGAGAATCTAGCCAAATGAGCCAAACTACAAACACCAGCCAAACTCAAAATCTAAAAGAATATTTTATCAAAACCACGCAATCGCTAGGGATTCAAACTAGAATCGTGCCCTGCGCATTGGAGCTAGAATACGCCCCACTAAAAAGCCTAGATAATCCAAATGCCGAAAAAATCGCAAAAGAATACCAAATACTAGGCGAGCAGGGTAGCAACACTATAAGCCAAGCGATGAGCTATTTGCATAAAGAGGGCGATAGCACAAATGCGATGATTATCGAGCTTTTATCACAGATTTACCAAAAAGTATCAAGGATAGAGCGCGTAGTGATGAAAACAAGCGATGAATTTGTGGCATTAGAGTGCAAAGCTAGCATTGCAGCATTTGGACACGGAGTGATATGCTGCAAGGAAGAGTGCTTTGGGGTAGGGGAGGATTATTATGCTAGGTTTGTCTTGCCAAATATTTTGCAAAGGACGATTGGCGTATATGCAAAATCCCTAAGCCCACAAATCTTAAAATTTACCTCCATACATTCTAGCGATGTGAGCGCGCTAGATAACTTTATAGCTTCTAAAGAGATGGAGCAACTTAGAAAAGCAAAGGATAAAAAATGTTAGCAGCGATAGATAAGGAAATGTTGTTTTTCTGCCTTGTTGGCGTTGGATTTTGCGTGGTGTGTTTGTTTGTCTATGTGGTGGCAAAAGATAGGGATACAAACAAACGATTGCAAAGGTTTGAAGGCGCGCTTACAAGCCTTGCAAAAGAGATTTACAAAACCCAAAAAGGTGTGGAAAAATTTGAGCAAGAGGGTAATAAAATAGATTTTCTAAACGCCACAGATAGTGGCATAGGCACGCTAGCAGGCGAAAATGTAAAAACCTCTTTGCAAGAAAAAATCACATCTATGAGCAAAAAAGTAAATGAGCTAGACAAAGACATAGATATGCTAAAAAGCCATTATGATGAAAAAATCATTAGCTTAGAAAACAAACTAAAAGAATACGGGCATTTCACAAGTGGCGGTGGCGATATAGATGAGAAAAAAATCGTTGAAATGTTTCAAACAGGTTTTAGTATCGATTCTATCGCAAAGCAGCTTCGTATCGGGCGTGGCGAGGTAGAATTTACCCTAAAACTTGCAAATATCAGCTCCCCTAGCACAAAATAAATGTATGAAATAAATGTATAAAAAACATAAAAATTGCAAAATAAATTTATAAGGCTTTTTCTTGTTACAAATCGCAGAATTTTTCTCTAACCCAAAAGAAACTTGCAGTTATTTTGGCGATAGATGCGCACATTTTCGATATTTTTATATTCAAAATTGCACGAGTGAATTTTGTCAGGGGCTAATCGAGCGAGGCTGGAGGCGGTTTGGAGAGTATTTTTTTGTGCCAATTTGTGCGGGGTGTAGGGAGTGCATTTCGATTCGACAGCTTGTAAGCAGATTTGACCCCAACAAATCCCAAAAACGAATAATCGCAAAAAATACCGACACGCTTATCACTATCACGCGTCCAAGTGTCGATGATGAGCGTTTGGCTTTGTATGAAAGCTATCACAAAGCGATGAATGTCAAAAAAGGCTGGAGCTATCGGGGAATCACAAAAGAAATATATAGTGATAATTTTGTCTATGGTTACAATAGTTTTGGGTATGAAATCACCTATCGCATAAATGGGAATCTAGTGGGCGTTGGGTATTTTGACTTGCTAGGAAATTGCATTTCTTCGACCTATTTTTTTTATGACCATAATTTTGCGCATCTTAGTCTTGGCACTTTTAATATTTTGACCCAACTACTAATCGCAAAGCGCAAAAATCTTGTGTATTTTTATCCGGGATATTGGATAAAAAATCATTATAGTATGGGATATAAAGAGCATTTTAGACCTTTTGAAGAGCTACTAAATGCGCCCGATATTTTTGAAACGCCTATTTGGAAACCATATCTTGCAGAATCTATAAAAAATCATAATCTAAAATCTAGTATGGATTCTACTGGCAAAACGCTAGATTCTAGCCAAAAATCTAGCGCGCAATCTAGCAAAAAATCTATCAAAAAAACCACCCCAAAATCTAGCCCAAAAATTCGTCCAAAACCAAATGTGGCTAAAAAAGCAAACAAAAATAAAAATATAAATGTGGGCTAAAACACAAAAACTAGTCAAAATCTAAACAAAAATCCACACCCCAACACAAAGGATAGCAAATGCCACAAAATCAGCCACAAGACACAAAAATCCACACACAAAATAATGCGCAAAATGACGCACAAAACAACACGCAAAAAAACGCGCAAAACAATACAAAAATCACCGCAAAATCCGCTACAAATCACGCCCTAAGCAACAAATTATCCCTGCTTTTTGGCAAATTTGCAAACTATCCATTTCCGCGCTTTTTTCAAGTCATTGTAAATTCCGTGTATGTGCGGATTTTTCACATTGATTTAAGCGATTTTGCCCCTGCGCATACTTACCCCACGCTAAATGCACTTTTTACGCGCTATTTGACAAAGCCACGCAGTTTTGACACAGATACAAAAACGCTCATTTCCCCAAGCGATAGCGTGATAATGGAGCAGGGCAAAATCTTTGTGGAGGATAGCGCGCTAAAAGCCCTGCAAATCAAAGGAATGTCCTATTCCATAGATGAGTTTTTGGGCGAAAATGCTACAAACCTAATCGCGCTAGATTCTGCAAAACCCCTTAGTTTTATCAATCTATATTTATCCCCTAGCGATTATCATCACTATCACGCGCCTTGTGATATGAGGATTTTAGAAGTGCGATATTTTGGAGGCGTGCTTTTGCCTGTCAATCCCCCATCTTTGCGCAAAAACCAAAATCTTTTTATACAAAACGAACGAGTGGTGGTGGTGGCAGAGGATTTGCGCGGGCAAAGGCTGTATTATGTCGCCGTAGGTGCGCTAAATGTCGGCAAAATGATTTTTCATTTTGAGCCAAAAATAAACACAAATGCCACGCCAAACGCAAAAGAAATCTATCGCTACAATCCCCCCATAGAAGTCAAAAAAGGCGAGGAATTAGGGACATTTATGATGGGTTCTACTATCGTGCTTATCGCACAAGGGCTAATTTTGCACTCACAGATAGGCACAAAAGTTAAGCAAGGTGATACTATCGCTTCGCTAGAATCCTAAAACCAAAATCTTGTATAAAGTAAAATCTAAATGAGTTTTGATAAAGAATCACTATTTTTGCGACTTTTGCATTCTAGCAATGTGCTAAAAGGCGTGGGAGATGACGGGGTATCGCTAAAATCAAAATCTAACATAAAGTCCAATATAAAATCTAGCACAAAATCTAGCGGAGTAGATTTTGCAAAAAATAGTTTTGCTAACCAAACAAGATTTGCTAGCATTGTAGATTTTGCAAGTGAGTTTATCATCTCAAATGACGGATTTTGCGAGGGAATCCATTTTAAAAGAGAATGGCTTAGCTTGGAGCAAATCGCTACAAAAGCAATGCTTGTAAATATCTCAGACATCATAGCGATGAACGCACGCCCAAAATACGCGCTATGCAGCGTTGTCCTGCCAAATCTTAGCCCAAATGAAGTGGCAAAAATCACAACCGCGCTAAGCAATGTGGCAAAAGATTTTGGCATAGTATTTATCGGCGGAGATACGATGAGCGGGGATAGGCTAGATTTTCATATCACGCTTTTTGGGATTTTGCAGGGGAAAATCCTAACGCGCAAAGGCTTAAAAAAAGGCGATTTAATCTTTTGCACGGGCAGGGTAGGGGAGTGCTTAAAATCATTGCGATTTTTACAAAAACAAACTACGCTAAAAAGCCAAAATGATAGTAAAAAACGCTTAGGGCAGGGCAGAGGGCAAATAAAAATTAGCGCAAAATCTAAGCGATTTTCTCGCTTTGTATCCCCCACACTTCGGGCAAACTTTGTCAAATCTATCGCAAATTTTGCGCATTGCGGGCTTGACATATCTGATGGCGTGTATGCCGAACTAAACCGATTAAGCGCGCTAAATCATCTAGGATTTTGCTTAGCCAACACTACAAAATCTGCAAAAAATATTAAAAAAAGCGACAAATTAGCAACTACAAAACCCATAAAATCCTGCATTATCCTACCTAAAATCCTGCAAAAAAATGCCTATCAAAGTGGCGAAGAATATGAAATGCTTTTTGCCATCTCGCCAAAAGATAAACTAGCCCTAGCGCGCAAAGCCAAGCAAACTCGCACGCCACTTTGTTTTATCGGCATCTCCAAGACACAAAAAACGCATTTTAGGGCAAAAATCTGGCACTAGATTTTAGCTTGTGAAATATTGCAAAAGTCGTTGAAAAAATTTAAGTAGTTTTAAAAAAATCTTGTCAAAAAATTCGTAAAAAATTTTCTTAAAAAGCATTGCTTTTTGGAAATTAAAGTTATATAATCGCGCTTGTTTTGAGATAATTTTGCATAAAAAATCACGCCTCACAAATCGCTACAAATCACAAAAAAACCAAAATCGCTACAAATAGATTTTTGCAAATGCTTTTAAAACAAAGTCGCTTTGAAATATTTGCATAAATTTTGTAACAGGATTTAAGGAGTTAGAAATGAAAGCACAAAATCCACAAGACACACAAAATTTGCAAAATACACAAAATCTGCAAAATCCACAAACTAGCATTCAAAATCTTAACCCTTTCACCACCACTGCTACCGCTACAAGCACCGCTTCCCTAAACCCTCCAAACTCAATAAACACGCTAGAAAACCCAAAAAACAAAGATTCTCTAAGTATGAATCCAAAAAAAAGTATAAATCCAAACAAACCAAGACAAGATTTTCCAAAACGCATAAAACGATATATCGGTTATGGAATCATTACTACGCTAGCCCTGCTTTTGCCATTTATTAGCATAAATGGACATCAGCTATTTTTGCTTTCATTCGTGCATAAAGAATTGCATCTTTTGGGAGTGGTTTTTAGCGTGCAGGAGCTGTATCTTATGCCATTTTTGTTGATAATGCTTTTTATTGGGATATTTTTTATGACGACTTTGGGGGGGCGCGTGTGGTGCGGGTGGTGCTGTCCGCAAACGATTTTTCGCGTGATATATAGGGACTTAATCGAAACAAAGATTTTAGGACTTCGCAAACGAATCAATGATAAGCAAAAAAAACCAGATTACGCGCTATTTGGCAACAAAATCAAAAAGGCGTTGGGCGTAGCGATTTTTGCGTGCCTATCGCTAATCATATCAGCGGATTTTTTATTTTTGTTTATGCCACCGAGTGAATTTTTTGGCTATATCGCAGATGCACAAAACCACACTATCGCTATGGGAGCGTGGCTAGCAATCGCAGCATTTTTAACGCTTGATGTTACGCTTATGGCAGAGGGATTTTGTATCTATGCCTGCCCTTATGCCCGCGTGCAATCTGTAATGTATGATGATGATACACTAATGGCGATATATGATAGCAATCGCGGTGGGGCGGTATATGCGCCAAATGGAATCAAAAACGAGCTAGCCCCCAAAAAGCAAAATCCAGCCAATGAATGCACTAACTGCACTGCCTGCGTGAAAGTCTGCCCCACGCATATCGACATACGAAAAGGAATGCAGCTAGAATGTATAAACTGCCTAGAATGTGTCGATGCGTGTAGCGAGGTGATGGCGCATTATAATCGCCCTAGCCTTGTGCGCTGGAGCTCGCCAAACGCTGTGGCTACAAGCAGTGGCGTTAAGTTTTTTAGGACTAAGACGATAGGCTATATTGTCGTGCTTTGCGTGGTGTTTGCCATACTCATCGCTATGAGTGGCAAAAAAGAGCCAATGCTACTAAATGTCGATAGAAACACCCAAGCCTATGAAATCCGCAAAAGTGGCGCAGTAGATAACTACTATACTTTCCTTTTCCAAAACACCGATACGCAAGCGCACGATTTTTATTTCGAGGTGGTGGATAATGAAAATATAAGGATTTTAGAGCCTAGCGAGCCTGTGCGAGTAGAGCCAAATGGCAAGGTAAAAAAAGCAGTCGCATTGCGCGTGCAAAATCCGCTAGATTTTGCGCTAGAATCAAAGGATTTGCGCGAAAAGCTAATCATACGCGCTTATGCGGTAGATGATGATGAGATTTTTGTGGAAAGGGAGAGCTTTTTTGTCTATCCTAGTAAAAAGATTTTGGATAAAAAAATGGGTAGATAGTTTGCTTGTTTTTAGTATTTTTGGAGGGGCTAGATAATGCAAAAAAAGCAAAAACTCTATCAAGTTTTATAGAAAAATAATCAAAGAAAAACCTCTCTTTTCGAGTGTAAAAATATTACTTTGTTTCTATTCTATTTCGAAGTTACTTTCAAAATCTTTTACTTTTTCTTTCGCTCCCTCTATAATTCCACCAAATCGTGTTTGCATACTAATATCCAAATTTTTCGCTTCTTCATAGCAACCTTCTTGCCCTTCTTTTAGTCTTGATGGTCTCCATTCCGCGCCGTGATAGGAGGCACATTCTTTATTTTTAAGCTTTATTATATGTGTTTTTAATATATCGTGTTTTTTAAATAAACCACATTTTCCAATACCACCAATGTCTTGTATTGTTATATTACCACCGGATATCCTACTGCTACAAGATTCGCTAAATAAAGTTTTCCTTAATTCAAGATATTTTTCTGTTAATCTACCATTTTGTTCAAATATGTGGCAATTTGTATTCTTACATCTTAATGCTTGTATTTTACTTTCTATTGTGTCGATTTTACCTTGAATATGTTGCAAAGCGTATATATCTTCTCTTGTCGCATAAAAAAACCTTTTGTCTTCCAAAACTGCTAACTCTTGATGTAGTCTTGCTATTTCTTTGTTATATTTTTTCTCATTCGCTTCTATTTCTTTTTCTATTTTCTCTTTTTGTTTTACATTAGTTTTTAATTGTTCCATATTAGCTTCTATTTCTTTAATTGTTGTTTCCATTTCTTTTGCATTAGCCTCCATTTGCTTAAATGAAGCATCTATATCTTGCGATTCGCTGATAAACATCACAGAAAAAGTTCTGTCTCTTTCATCGCTGTCAAATATTAAACCGCACGCACTAAAACTCATTATACATAGAGCCGCCAATCCTGCTTGTAGTATTTTTGTTAATCCTTGCATTTGCAAATCCTTTTCCAAATGGATTTTATATAATAAAAAAACAAAGTATGCTACAAAAAAAAAAAAACAATTTTTAAATAAGAAATCAAAAATGTTTTTTTCCTCTAAAATGTTGTTTTTACTAAAAAAAAAAACATTTCACACAACCATAATGCCTTAAATTTAAAAACAAAAAATGTGTAACAACTTGCTAAAAGAATATAAGAAATAATAATCCGCTTAAATTGTCGTAAGTCTTGTATTTTTGAGTGTGATTTTATAGATTTTGGCAACAAATTGCGCGAAATTAAACTTAATTTATGCCTTTTTTGTGTAAAATCACGCCTTTATCTTACCAATCAGGAGGTCAGTTATGGCTTTGGATACGGCAAAAAAAAGCGAGATTATCGGCAAGTTTGCGCGAGATAGCAAGGATACGGGCTCTTCAGAAGTGCAGGTGGCGTTGCTTAGCGAGCGCATTTCATCTCTTACTAATCATTTGAAAGAAAACCCAAAAGACCATTCAAGTCGATTAGGACTGCTAAAACTAGTAGGCAAGCGAAAACATTTGCTAAAATATCTCAAAAACACCAAATACGAAACCTACGCCAAACTTATCGAAACGCTAAAAATCAAAGACAGATAAGTTTTTTGTATTTATGTTTTTAAGTTGGAAATTATAAGGAGAAAAAAATGGCAAGGTTTATGCGAAATCTTACAAATGCGCTGCGTCCGTTTAAGCGTATTCGCAGGGAGATTGGTGCGATACGAAGTGAATTAAACGCGATACGCACGGAAATTCGCACAGATATAATAGCACATAGTGCCTATGAGACTATGCGCGATTTGAATCTTGTAGATAAAGATAAAAATTTATTGATGTTTTATCACAGGATAGGTGGCAGAATTAGTATTAGTGTATGCCATGATTTTACTATAATGCAACGCTATCTAAATGCTGTTCGCCCTGTGCGTGTCAAGAATCTAGTGCGCGTGGGTGGCACAAATGATGGGGGATATATTATGATAAATCCAAAAATAGACCTGCTTGAATCTATGCAAGATTCATCACATAATTCCCCCCCCCCCCCGTATTTGCTAGATAATCCACCACAGATAAATTTTTCACAAAATCAACCTTTTGCCCTCTCACTTGGTGTTTCGCCATATTCGCCGTGGGATTTGGATATGGCAAATTTTGGCTATAAAGTGTTGCAATATGACGCAAGTATCGACAAAGCCCCATATAATCACCCCAATATCACATTTTATAAGAAATTTGTGGGCGCAAGAGATTCGCACGATACCATTAGCTTTGAAAATCTTTTGGCACAACACGATTTTAACCCAAATGCGTGCAATGTCCTGCAATGCGACATTGAGGACTGCGAATGGGAGATTTTAGAGAATATTGATTTGGCAAAAATCGCGCAGTATTTTTCGCAGATTATATTTGAATTTCACGGTTGCAATCCAAATGATAAATCTGCTACTCAAAGGCGAATCGCGGTGTTAGAAAAAATCAAAGAGCATTACACGCCGATTCATTCGCATTTTAATTCTTTTGGTGCAATAATATATCAATTAAATGGTTATTTTTGGTCTTCATTAGTGGAAGTTAGCTATTTACGCAATGATTTGGTGGATAAAGACGCAAAAAAGGTTGTAGGTGTGGGAAATTTGTATTTAGATTCGCCAAATGAGGTGGTTGGATCCCCTGATATTCCTGTGATTTTTGGGGATTTTTAGTGTGTCGCAGATAAATTTTTACGGAAAAAGATTAGAATGCATATAACAAAGCATTTTTTATTCTGCCTTTACGCTTTTGTGTTGATTTATACATTACTACTTAACTTATGAAAACTATAATTTTCATTTGTTTTTATATTTTTTGCATTTGTTATAATAGTTACATAATATCTCATTTTTGCTCCTTAATTTTAACGCGATAAAATATATATCAGCGATATTAGCCCATAAGCAACGCCACAAGCAACCGCACTCAACAAAACATAAATAATGCATCGTTTGTAAAAAATGCAAACAAAAAACAATCCACATAAACATAGCGCAACAATATATAATTTATGTTCCAATATAAGATAAAAACTTGCTATAAATGCTAAAATGATAGGTATGGCATTTCTAATATAAAATAAATTAAAGATAAAAATTAGCAATAAATGAAACCATATAAATTCGTAAAAATTTTCATATACATTTATAAAAAAAGCATTATACAAATTGCCAATGATTAGATTATGAATAAAACTTATCATAAAATATATTGTTGTTGGCACAACAACACTACACACAAACCACGCGATTTGTCCGCTTGTAGTAGAATCTAGTCCTTTAGATTCTAGCTTTGCTTTGATTTGCGTGTAAATAGGAATTTTCAAAATATGTCCTTTTATTTTTTATTACTATTTTGAATCTTAAAATTATACAAAAGCAACTTTAATTTTATACATTTTTATAATCATTTGTCCCCCTAAATGCGATAATATAATTAGCGTTTAGTTTATCATAAAATATTGTCGCAGAAAATCCACGCTTATCATAAGGAATATGTAGATTTTTATCATCAGGGATATGCCCGATTAAAGTATAGCGTTCAAAAAATCGTTTAGCTTGAGTGGGAGTGAAGTCGCCTTTAAGTTTGTGTTTATTAAACAAAGTGCTATCGTCTGTTTTGTATCCATTATAATCCATATTCAATATGTCGGTTGGCGTTATTTTTGTCCCCTTTTTATTACCATATTTATCGTCTTCTTTAAATTTTTTACCCTTCAAATGAAAATGCCCATAACTTGCCCACGCTAATTCAGCATTGTCTTTTATTTTGTTTATTATCTCTTTATTTGTCATTGTTATTTTTCCTTATTTAAAACATCTATACATTCCGCCTCTAGTTCATCCCAATAAAACCCCGAGCCCTCATTGCCATCAAGAACAAAAAATCTTGTTTGCCAAGAGGCAGTAATTTTCATATCGGTAATATTATCGCTATTTAAGTTATATTTATTACTATAAACCCAAAGAGTTGTTTCAAGTCTATGATTTACCTGTTTCCCCATAACTTTTGCCATATATTCACGCACATTTGGCAAACACTCCTTGTGTTCATCTTTACACAAAAAATATTTATCCTCATTTATTTTTTTCCAATCAATATCATCAATATCATCTAAGCTCATATCATAATACGCCAACATTTTATTATATTTTTCCTCATTATTTGGCAATTCATTCAGCTTACATAATTTCTTAAACTCCCAATAGCTAGGCTGTAATGAGAAAAAAGGCACGATAAGCCACGAGCCACAGCCACTAAAAAACAATGCCACTAAAAACGAAATAAACACAGCCCACATTTTCACGCTTTTCCCCCAAATCTAGTTAGTATGTCCTCATAAGTAATTATTGGATTTTTCTGTTCTGTTAATTTCTGTAAAAACTTTGTTGGCAAATTTATTATTAACAAGATAAAAATACCCATAGTTTGCTTGTGCTAATTTTATCATAGATTCCAAGCGAGTATTTTTTATTATAAGTCATTTTATTTCTCTTTAAATAATATTTTCAAAATATAAGGCGTATATGAATCAAAGCCACTTTCATCATCAAATATCTCGCCAATATCGCTATTGTTGTTCATTGCTTCTTTCTTGATTTCATTGACAGAATCTTCTAAATTTGCTCCACAATACAAATATTTCGTTTCGCTATGTGGCATTATAAATAGTTCTGGGTAAAATTTATTCCATAATGTATCATAGTGAAATCCTATGATTTTTATATAAAATGCACGAGCCGTGCTAGAATCCGAAAGCACTACAACCTGTGGCACAATCTGTTTATTTGGCAAAAACCACATAAAACTTTTTGTCTTTATATTGTTTGTTGTTAGATTTTGTCTTGCTCTAGCATACACTACCTTACCTAGATTCTCTTTACAAAGTCGCTCGTATTCTTTATAATCGCTATCTATGCTTCTATGCAAAAATGCCTTGTAGCTCGTAGGATAAGCACAGCCATTTAGCGCAAAAAGCGTTAGCAAAATCCCAAACAATCCAAACGCCACAGCCCACATTTTCACGCAAAATCCTTTTTGTCTTTTTATGATATAAATTTAGCTTGACTAAGATTCACACAATAAAACGCAATTTTAGCGAAAATTTAATGGATTTATGCGAATCAAAATTGCGCCGTATAAAATCCGCGCTTTGTCGCTATGAATCACAAAGTTTCATTATGACTTTCAAAAACTAACAATACTTTTGTTAATAATCTCCACTGCTTCGCCTTTTTGTGTGAATATAATCGTATTGCTCTCGCTATCGTCGCAATTATTAAATTCTATCATTAGGCTATCGCTCGTGCGTTTAAATTCAAAGTCGCATTGATTTTGTATGCCATACTGCTTAGAATAATAATCCTCAATAGAAGTTGTAATTTTTTCTTGCTTTCATTTTCCTTTGGCAAAGCTATGCCTAGCATATACTTATAAACAAGCACATTTCGCTCATCTCGCTCTTTTGAAAAAGCGATTTTTTTTATCTTTTGCCCTACATAAAATTTAAAGGCTTCATCTATGTTTGTGAGATTTTTATACAAACATTTATTTGCACTGCACAGCAGAGCATCGCCACCGCATACTTTTTTATTATAGCTATCATCGCAAATTGTGGCATTTTGGTGTAAAACATTAAAATCCTGCGCGGATTTGATTGAATCTATATTTGAATCCGCGCTAGATTCGTTAGATTCGCCCTGTGAATCGTTCGCATTTATCGTTTGTGATTCGCCTAAATCTTTTGAATCCTTTGAATCCCCACACGCACCAAACCACACCGCCACTATAAATGCCGACAATACCAAACCCAACTTTTTCATTTTTGTCCCTTATCTTTATTATCT
>NZ_JBSIUU010000029.1:0-26131 GCF_053654535.1 Helicobacter sp. T3_23-1056
AATTTTTACGCAAAATCCGCTTGCAATGACAAAATGGTAGTCTTATAATTTTTTACGCGGATTTATAAAATCCACCTATATTGTGTGTTATTCAGCTCTTGCGCGCGATTCAATATTCAACATTCAACATTTAATATTAAATATTAAATATTCAATATTAAATATTCAATACTAAATATTCAACATTTCTCATTTCTCATTCAATATTTATTCATACTACATTCTATCTAGCACTTCGCTTACTTCGCTTAGCGCAAAGCATTTTATCGGAGTTTGAAAACTAGGTATCTTAGGGACTATCGCTTTTTTTAGCCCATAGCTTTGCATTTCTTTTAGTCGCACTTCTAGGTTGCCTACTTCGCGCACATCGCCTGTCAAGCTCACTTCGCCGATAAAGGCACTTTCTATGCCAAGCGGACGATTGCGAAAGCTAGAGATGATGGCTGCCACCACGCACAAATCCGCGCTTGTCTCGGTGATTTTGATACCGCCTACGACATTGATAAAAACATCGTAGCGATTTAGCGGAATCTCTAATTTACGCTCTAGCAGGGCTAGGAGCATATTTAGCCGATTGCTATCAAAGCCTGTGGATTGACGGCGTGGATTGCCATAGCTATCACTTACCAACGCCTGAATCTCAATAACCAACGCCCTAGACCCCTCCAAAATCACGCTTATCGCACTCCCTGCCACGCTTTTTTTGCGCGTGAAAAACGCCCTAGATGCCTCTTTGGCACTATGCAAACCATCTGTGCCCATCTCAAAAATCCCTATTTCGCTTGTCGTGCCAAAGCGGTTTTTAAACCCCCTTAGCAAGCGCAATTCCTTGCTAGAATCCCCCTCAAAATACAGCACGCAATCCACCATATGCTCTAACACTCTAGGACCTGCTATACTGCCCTCTTTTGTGATATGCCCGATGATAAAAATGCTGATATTTTGCTCTTTTGCAAGCCTCATAAGCTCAAAAGTAATCTCGCGCACTTGGCTTATGGAGCCCGGTGCTGAAGCGATATTTGGCGAAAAAATCGTCTGAATAGAATCAATAATACACAAATCAAAATCTGTTTTGTTTGTGTTTTTTTTGTTTAGATGTTCTTTTTTGGGATTCTCATTTTGCAGATTTTGCGCGATTTTTTCATCTTGTATGTTATCGCTTGTTTTATTATCTTGGGTTATTTTCTCATTTTTGTTGCTAGGATTTTGTTGCAAGTTTTGCACCCCGCTATGCAGGGCAAATTTGATAGAATCCAAATTGATTTCATTTAGCAAAAATACATTGCTATGGATAGCATCAAGCCTTTGTGCGCGAAGTTTTATCTGCCCCGCACTCTCTTCGCCACTGACATAAAGCACTTTGTAGTTATGCTTGGCAAGATTGCCTGCGACTTTTAGCAGTAGCGTAGATTTACCCACACCCGGGCTCCCCCCGACAAGATATAGCCCGCCTCGCACGATTCCCCCACCTAGCACGATGTCTAGCTCATTTTCATAAGAGCTAAAAAAATGATTTTGCTCGCTACTAACCTGCGTGATAGGAAGCGGGGTTTTTGGGCTATTTGTGGGGTTTGAAAATGTGTTTTTTGCAGAATTTATCGCATTATTTTGCGCTTTGATAAAATCTTTTTGGATTTGATTTAGCTCTATTAGACTATCCCAGCTCCCACATTCTCCGCATTTGCCAAGCCATTTGGTCGTCTGCCACCCACAATGCTGACATTCAAACAGGCTAGATTTTTTTGCCATTTTTTGCCCTTTTTGGATTTTGTATAAATTTTGTATAAATTTTGTATAAAATTTTAAGTTTGTCGTAAAAATGATAAAAACGAAATTTTAGCAAGAAAAAATGAAGTATAAATTAAGTTTGGTGTGTTTTTCTGCCCTAAAACCACGCTAGATTTTTGGCTAATTAGAATCTATGCTAGCGAAATTTTTTGCTAGATATTTGGGGGTAGATTTTGACTAGATTTTGAGAATATTTTTATAAATAGATTTTGCAAATCCACACTTTTAAAAAGCGTGGATTTAGCACAAAATAGCCTAAAATGCAAAATCGCAAACACCTAGAGCGCAAAATCCTCTATTTTGTCAAATTCTAGGTATTTATAGACTTTTGCGGTATTGTCCCCTAGCTTTTGTGGGACGATTTGGAGGTATTCTTCCACACTTGGCAATCGCCCTAGCTTCGCACACACCGCGCCTAGCTCCGCGCTTCCTAGATACACTTGCGCCCCTTTGCCCATTCGGTTATCAAAGTTGCGCGTGGAGGTAGAAAACACCACAGCATTATCTTTCACTCTGGCTTGATTGCCCATACACAGACTACAGCCCGGGACTTCTATCCTAGCCCCACTCGCACCAAATAGGCTAAAATACCCCTCATCGCTAAGCTGTTTAGAATCCATCTTAGTAGGTGGCACAAGCCAAGTGCGTGTAACGCTTTGCCCCTCATTTTTCATTATCTCGCCAAACGCACGGAAATGCCCAATATTTGTCATACAGCTACCGATAAATACTTCATCGATATTTTTAGGACGCTTGCTATCAGCCAAAATCTCACTCAAAGTCGCCACATCATCAGGGTCATTTGGGCAAGCCAAAATCGGCTCTTTTATCTCTGCCAAATCAATCTCAATCACCGCGGCATATTCCGCATCTTTATCCGCACGCATTAGCACAGGGTTATTTATCCATTCGCGCATTTTTTGCGCTCGCCTCTCTAGCGTTTTTGCGTTGCCATAACCATTTTTTATCATCGCATTGATAAGCGCGATATTGGATTCTAAGTATTCAATGATTGGTTCTTTGTTTAGCGCGATAGTGCAAGCAGCAGCGCTTCTCTCCGCGCTCGCATCGCTTAGCTCAAACGCCTGCTCGACTTTTATGTTTTCTAGCCCTTCGATTTCTAGCACCTTGCCACTAAAGATATTTTTTTTGTTTTGTTTTGGCACGGTTAGAAGTCCTTGCTTTATCGCATAGTAGGGAATCGCATTGACTAAATCACGCAAAGTAATGCCCGCATTTAGCTTGCCCTTAAACCTCACAAGCACGGATTCTGGCATATTTAGCGGCATATTTCCTGTAACTGCGGCAAACGCCACAAGCCCGCTACCCGCTGGGAAGCTAATGCCGATAGGAAATCTCGTATGAGAATCCCCGCCCGTGCCAACGGTATCTGGCAAGCAAAATCTATTTAGCCACGAGTGAATCACGCCATCTTTTGGTCGCAGTGCCACGCCACCACGCGAAGTCATAAAATCTGGCAAAGTCGCTTGCAAGCTCACATCTGCAGGCTTTGGATACGCTGCGGTATGGCAAAAACTCTGCATCACAAAATCTGAACTATAACTAAGGCTTGCAAGCTCTTTTACTTCATCGCGCGTCATCGCACCTGTGGTGTCTTGGCTACCCACGGTTGTGGCGATTGGCTCGCAGTATTCGCCCGCTCTCACGCCATCTTTTCCGCAGGCTTTGCCTACCATTTTTTGTGCTAGGGTGTAGCCTTTGGAGCTTTGCTGTGGCTGGGAGGCTTTGGCAAATATTTCGCTCTCCCCTAGTCCCAAAAACTTGCGCGCTTTATTTGTAAGCCCTCGCCCGATGATAAGCGGAATCCTGCCACCTGCGCGGATTTCATCAAAAATCGTATTTGGGCTTAGGCTAAATTTGCTTACCACTTCGCCATTTTTGACTATCTCGCCACTATGTGGTTTTAGCGTGATGATGTCGCCCTCTTTTAGCGCATCGACATTTGCCACCACAGGCAGACAGCCACTATCCTCGCAAGTCGCAAAGAAAATGGGTGCTATGATTCCGCCTATGACAAATCCACCGCTTTTTTTATTTGGCACGAATGGAATCTCATTTCCAAAATGCCACACGATAGAGTTACACGCGGATTTGCGACTGCTACCTGTGCCGACTACATCGCCTACATACACGACACTTGCGCCGTTATCTTTGGCGATTTTTTTGATAGATTCTAGTCGCGCTTCATAGTTTTCTACGCGCGATTTTAGCATAGCCTTTGCGTGCAAAGGAATATCGCTACGCGTGAAAGCATCGCTTGCTGGGCTTAAATCATCAGTGTTTGTCTCGCCATCGATTTTTAGCACGGCTAGTTTGATTTCTTGTGGCAATTCTGGCTTTTGCAAAAACCACTCCGCATTTGCCCAAGATTCTAGCACTTCTTTTGCTAGGGGCAATGTCTTGCTTTTTTCCGCGATAGTATCAAACGCATCATAAACCAAAAGTGTATGTTTTAGCGCGTTTGCTGCGGTTTTTGCGACATTTTCATCGCTAGATTCTAGGGCTTTTAGCAAAAACGGCACATTATAGCCACCTAGCATTGTCCCTAGCAGTTTTGTAGCGAGATTTGCATCGATGCTATCGCATTTTTTGCCTTCAATGATTTCTCCCAAAAATCCTGCTTTGATTTTTGCTCCCTCATCGACTCCGGGGCTTACGCGGTTGGTAAGCAAATCTAGGGCAAAATCTTTGTCATTTTTGCTAGCACTAGAATCTAGCAAGATTTTGATAGCCTCGCTAACTTCATTTGGCTTTAGTGGAAGCGGTGGGATTCCCTCTTTTGCGCGTTCGTTTAGGGCGTTGTTGTAATCTGTGATAAACTGCATTTTTTCTCCTTTTGGATTCTTATAAATGGCTAGATTTTACAAACAAATTTGCCTCGCAAAATCTAGCCTTATAGAAAATGTAAGTATAGCAAATCTAATCTAAGGCGAGTTAAAAAAATCTTTAACTTTTAAGTCTATGTGTAAAATCGCTACAAAACCTCACGCAAAACAAAATCCAAAAAGCACAAAAATGTCGCTAAAAAATACAAAATTTTTGCCAATGCACTATTTTTGAGAAAATGCCTTTTTTTTGGTGCTTTTATTGTTGTCATTATTGTCCTGCCAAAATCTCATCGGCGATTTTGCGGATTTTTTGGCTTGTGGATTTGTTGCGTTTTAGCATTTTGCTATCGTGTGGATTGCTATCAAAAACCACCAAATGTGCGTGCGGATAAAAGGGGGATTTTGGATACTCTATATCGCCCCACCGCCAATCAAACCTCAAAGGCAAAAGCACAAGCGTGGGTATCCCTATGCTAAGCCCTAAATGCGCCAACGCAGAATCTATGCTAATAATCATATCAATATCACTTAATCCCTCAAAAGTATCCTGCCAATCTTTTAGATTTTCCCCGCGATTTTGTATAAAATCTGGCACGATAAAATCCTCTATTTTTCCATTTACCCTCTCTCTCACTTGAAAAGACACAAGGCTATATGGGCTATTTTCAAAGGCATTTGTGATGATTTCTAGCGGGCAGTCGCGCTTAAATCGTTCGTAGTTTCCGCTAGAATTTGTATGCCAAAAAATCGCGATTTTAGGCGTGGTTTTTGTAGCCCTAGATTCGCATTTTGCATTAGATTCGCGCTTTGCATTAGATTCACGCTTTATGGGCAAAAGTGGGCGAGGCAAGGCTAGCCATTCATCTAGCGACATTTTTAGCAAATATGGCAGAGAGCATATCGGAGCGACATAGTCAAACTCAAACCCTAGCCTAGCACTTGGCTTTTGAAACTCAAGCTCTTTTTCCTCATATTTACCATCTTTGTTTTCATAGATTTTATCTTTTGGCAGGCTTCCTATGATATGTAGATTTGCAAACACGCTTTGTGGCTCTTTTGATTTTATCGATTCTAGCGCGTAGTCAAAGAGGCGAAATAAATTGCTCTGTGGCATAAAAAGCACTTTTTTTGCGATTTGACATAGTTTGGCAAGCGCAGGGGCAAACATTATCGTATCGCCATAGCCCTGCTCGCTTACGATAAAAACGACTTTACCCCTCAAAGCGTTTTCATCAGCTTGCAAAGCATTGCAAAGGGCTTTGTAATGTGGCATAGAAAAAACCAAATCCTTTTTATCATCACGGATTAGGGCTAGTCGATTTTCATACAACGCCAACCCCTCCATATACATTTCCTCATCATCTAGCAGTTGCAAAAGCATTTTAGAGCAACTAAAAAGCGCGTTTGGATTTTGGCTTATGGCATTGCTTCTCATAAATGCGTTGTAGGCTTCTTGATAAAATCGATTTTGCCACAAAGTATCGCCATAAAAGCTCCAAAAATCGCTATTATGCGTGTTTTTGGATTCTAGCTCTTTGTAGAGATTTAGGGATTCTCTGTCGCGATAAAGTGAGTAGAGATAAAACGCAATCCCGGGCAAAATCATACAATCAATATAATTTTGGATTTGTTTGATTTTTGCGTCATTTGCGCCGATGGTTTTGGGATTTTGACTAAGCCTATCAAATAATGGCTGTTCGCTGTTTCTTTTGTGCGAATGTGGCGAAATGTAGGGGATTTGTTTGTTGGTGGAATGTAGATTTTCTACAATCTTTTGCAGTCGCTCCAAAATCTCATAAAAAATATCTAAACTTTTTTGCTCGCTAATCTTTTCATACAATCGCCAAAAACTCTCAATAGGACGCATCGTTTTTTGGTCTATCCTGCCATCTGGAGTCCAAATATCAGTGGCAAAATCCCCGACTATATTTAGCAAATAATCGCTATGCAAAATCGCACGATAAATCGCCTCTGCTTTGTCTAGCTCGCCTAAAAATGTGTGGATTTCTGCTAATGCACAAAGGATATTTTTGGCAAAATATGGCGGGATATTTGGGGGAGTTTGCGGGGGTGTGGGATTTTGTTTAATTTGTGGATTTTGTGTAGATTGCGCAGATTGCGCAGTTTGTGGATTTTGCGTAGATTGCGGGGTTTGTAGATTTTGGGTTTTTGTGAGGCTAGATTTTAAGATATTAGATTTTATAGCATTATTATTTTTTAGATTACTATTATTTCCCCCCCCCCCCCATAAGCGATATTTGCTTCATCGCTAAAATCAGCATAAGTATCTGGCAAATAGGGCTTAGCAAGCGTGGCTAATATCTCTTTTGCTTCGTTTATATCGCCATTGCTCGCATAGGCTAAGGCTAATTTATAGTCAAAAAACTGCATTTGATTTTGCGCTTTTGTGGTTTTGGATTTTACTTCTAGCGATTTTGTTTTTGCGTTTATCGCGTTTGTTTCTAATATTTGACAATCCCGCTTATACGCTTCTTTTGCGATTTTGGCGTATTTTATCGCTTGTTTTGTGATTTTGCTTTGTGCTTGCGCTTTTGTGGCTTTTATCACTTCAAGTGCGGCATTTGCCACCGCATTTGCCACAAGCCCAAGACATTCTTGCTCGCACAAATCCGCGCCCAAAATATCTAGCCCCAAAGTATCTAACATAGATTCTAGTTTGTCTGCTAGCATTATCGTGGTTGCAAAATCCCTATCATAAAAACTTTGCAAAATATTATCTTTTAGCGTGTCTAAATCATTTAATGAGCGTGATATAGCGTTGTCTTGCTTCATTTGTGTCCTTTTTTTCAAAATCTTTTTTTGCAAAAATCTTTTTACAAAAAATCGTTTTTGCCAAAATCGAAAATCTTGCAAAATCCTTTTTGCAACAATTCAAAATCTTACCCAAAATCTAAAATCTTACAAAACCTAAATCTTGTCAAATTGTAAAATTTTCAAAACAAAATCCAAAATTATAGAATTTTTTTGATTTTATGCGTGATTTTTTGCGAAGTTTTTATCAAGTTTTCCTTAAATAAGAAATGTCAAATGTGCTATAATCAGCAAATTTTAAAAGGAGTGTCGCAATGACAAACACGATTAACTACGCAAAATACGCAAATATGACACAAAAGCAATTATTTAATTCGCTTGAGAATGCCAAAAAAAAGCGCGCAAAACTTCAAACTCAAGCAAATGACGCAAACGCGCTGATTGATTTTTTAACAGATAAAATCAAAGATAGCCTAAATACGCTTAATGTGTCAAAAAATGATTTTATAAGTCTTAAAGATTCTGGCTTAGTAGAAAAAGCAGAGGCGTATTTTCACTCACTATCAAGCGATGAGCAAGCAAGGTTTGAAAAAGAACTTAACGATGATATAGATAGAAACTATGACGATGAACTATAATATAATCCTTAAAAAATCTGTTGTTAAGTTTTTGGCAAAATTAGAAAAATCAACGCCACGAGAGCACGCCAAAATCGTTTTATTTCTAAAAAACACATTATCACAAAGCAATAATCCTTGCAAACTCCAAAATGCAAAGCATTTGAAGGGTTTTAGCGAAAATCATTATCGTTGGAGGATTGGAGAATATCGCATTATTGGCATAATCAAAAATGGAGAATGTAAAATCATCGAAGTAGTCAAAATCACAAAACGAGATAATAATACATACAAAGATTTGTGATGATTTGTAATGCAATAAAAAATCAAAGCGCAAAATGCGCAACGCAAATGCTTTTAATGCGTTTGGAATCTAAAATAAGATTTTAATCAATAAGGACACAAATGAGTAGCAATAAAATAGGTATTTATCCGGGGACTTTTGACCCGCTGACAAATGGGCATTTAGACATTATCAAACGAAGTTGTGAAATCTTTGAGAGGGTAGTTTTGGCGGTGGCACATTCTGCGTCTAAAGCACCTCTTTTTAGCCTGCAAGAGCGACTAGAAATGGCAAATCTTGCCACAAAAGATTTTAGCAATGTGGAATGTTTGGATTTTGGTGGGCTTTTGGCGGATTTTGCGAGCAGTCATAATGCGCGGATTCTTATCCGTGGGTTGCGCGTGGTGAGCGATTTTGAATACGAACTACAAATGGGCTATACAAATACTTCGCTAAACCCTAGCCTAGATACGATTTATTTTATGCCGACATTGCAAAATGCGTTTATTAGCTCATCGATTGTGCGAAATATTTTGGAGCATAATGGCAAAATCTCTCACCTTGTGCCAAAATCTGTATTTGGCTACATAGCCCAAAAAATCCCCTGCGCTTAACGATTTTGACACGGGGAAATCAAAATGCGCTTAAAAAATCTAGCCAAAATCTAGCAAAAATCTAGCCAAAAATCTAAAAAGAGCAAAATCCATAAAATTCACAAAAAAATCACACAAAAAAACACGCAAAATCCACACATAACGAAAGGAAAAAAATGTATATCGTGCTAGAAGGAATCGATACTTGTGGAAAATCCACCCAAATAAACGCGCTAAAAAAGGCATTTCCAAACGCGATTTTCACAAAAGAGCCCGGGGGAAGTGCGCTAGGTGCAACACTACGCGAAATGATACTGCAAAATCATAGCCAAGATTATGCCCTGCATAGCTCGTGCGTAACGCCACAATGCCTAATCGCCAAAGAAAAAGCCCAAGATTTTATCCAAAACCACGCATTTAGCGAGGAAGCGGAGTTTTTTTTATTTTTGGCAGATAGGGCAGAGCATTTCTCAAAAGTCATAAAGCCAAATCTACACTCCCTAATCATCGCCGATAGAAGCCTAATCTCTGGAATCGCGTATAGCAAACATAAAGACGCAGAAATGATGAATCTAGCCTGCGCGCAAGGCATTATCCCTGATATTTGCTTTGCTTTTAAAATCAGCGCAGAAGAACTAAACAAACGACTGCAAAACAAGCAAAAAGATTCTATCGAAAATCGTGGAAGCGCGTATCTTATGGCGATTCAGTCGCGGATTTTGCATTTTGGTAGAAAAATCGCTAAACAATGCGTAGTCATTGACGCCGATAAACAGCAAGGAGACATTAGCCAAGAAATCATTACCCATATCCGCAACGCACTAGATTCCAAAATGGATTCCAAGACAGAATCTAAAGCAGAATCTAAAATAGATTTTAAGATAGAATCCAAGATAGAATCTAATATGGAATCCAAATAATTTTTTTAAATAAAATTTTTGGGTAGTTTTTGTAGTGAAGTCTTGCGTATCAAGTTTTTGTGGGGAGAAATTTTTGGTTTTGGGGAAAAAGATTTTGGTAGATTTTAGGTGGATTTTAATAGTAGATTTTAGTTGGATTTAAGAGTAGATTTTAAAAAATAGATTTTAGAGGATAGATTTTGTAATGAAATGTCTTATTTGCTCGAAATTTTGCTTAGCCACTTTGTGTGATGATTGCCTAGATTCTATCCCGCTTCAGCCTAGCGTGCGCGAAGTCAATGGCATTCGCGTGTATTGTTTTTTTGCGTATAGCGATATTGATTTTTTGCTAAAATCAAAATATTATGCGATAGGCTCTAAGATTTATAGCGCGCTAGGGAAAATCGCGGGGGAATATTTTTTTGGCACGATGGGGAGGGCTAGTGTAGATTTGGCTAGTCATTTTGATAGAATCAATATCATAGGGATTGATGATTGCGTGCGGAGTTTTTATTCACACACGGGCGTGCTTGTGAGGGAGTTTGCCCGCGCAGGCAAAAAAGCGCGTAAAAAATCTAATAATTTGCAAAAACTTTGCAACATAAAGCCAATCTATGGCGAGCTAAAAGCTACAAACCAAGTAAGCTATGCGGGCAAAAGCCTAGCCTTTCGCCAAGCAAACAAACGCGGACTAAGACTAAGCGATAGAATCCTAAAAAGCATAAAATCTAAGCTAGATTCTAGCGACAATACAAACTTGCTAAAAAACATTGCCAAAAAAATCGATTTTGCAAACAATGATTTTATAAAAAATGATTTTGTAAAATCTAATTTTGCAAAGCAAGTTTTTAATGCGCTAGATTTTTTCGCGCTAGATTTAAAAAAACTAGCCAAACAACAAAATCCAAAATCTAGCGCGACAATCATCGTAGATGATATTATCACCACAGGGACAAGCTTTGGCGAGGCGATAGAAGTCTGCCAAAAAGAGAATTTACAAGTGCTTTTTTGCCTCTGCCTTTGCAATGCTGCATTATAAAATCATAAATTTTACTTCAAATCACTATCCACAAAATGCCACAAAACGCCACAAAATCCACGCGAATTGTTTTTTACAAATTTTTGCAAACTTTGCTATAAACTTGCGATAAAACCCACATTTGCAACCAAAATCTATCGTTTATAATTCGATGATTGTCGTTGTTTGTTTGGACGAGGTTTGATATTGTAGCTAGGCTTTGGATTGATATGCAAATCCTCTTTAAAAATGCGATAATTATCACAGGCTTGTTGCAACCCCGCATTGCACGCATAAGTGTATAAATCTAGCGCGTATTTAGTATCTTGCACCACGCCTAGCCCTTTTTGGTATAGCACGCCTAAATTGCTACAAGATTTCACATCTCTAGCTTCGCACGCTCTTTTAAAATATTTTGCCGCATACGCATAGCTTAGCGGGACTTCATCTGTGCCATTTGCATACATCCACCCTAGATTACTGCACCCGACTATATCGCCTGCATTGCACGCAGCGTAGTTTAAGTCCGCTTGACTTAGCTCATTTTTATTTTTGCCATAGATATTTTTGGTATTGCTTAGTAGCCCTAGATTGTAGCAGCCTAGATTGCTCCCGCCCTCACAAGCAAGTTTATAATATTTAATCGCGCTAAAAAAATCTTTTGCCAATCCATCGCCATTTGCATACATAAACCCCAAATTATTGCACGCGATGGAGTCCCCTCCCTCACACGCGCTCATATAATACTGCGCCGCTAGCTCTTTGTCATCTTTTGTCGCGCCTTTGTCATCATTATATAGCATTGCTAGATTTGTGCAAGAAGTGGGGTCGCCTGCAGAGCAACCCATTTCATAGTATTTTTTCGCCCTGCGGATATTGGTATCTACGCCTTTTCCTGTGGCATACATCGTGCCTATGGCAAAGCACCCGCTAGGATTCCCGCCTTTGCAGGATTTTTTAAACGAATCATAAGCGTTTTGAAAATCGCCATTTTTGGCAAACTCTATGCCTGCTTTTAGCTGTGCTGTGGGGACATCTGGCGAGGTTAGTCTATCGGCTAAAGGATATTGATGAGGGAGTAAATCTGCTTGCTGTGGGGCTTGATTAGTAGAATTTGCTTGATTATTTGCGTCATTTCCAACTTGCCCAACTTGCGCGCTATTGCTACTTAGTGCTGGATTTTGCGATGGTGGGGGTAGATTTCCATCATCATATTGTGAGCCCATTTGGGTTAGCTCATCTTCGCTCAAATCCCTATCAAGCCCATAGGTAAATCGCCCATTTTGCTCCTGCCCTACATCATCTGCATAGCCTAGCGACAAACCAAAAACACCTAGCAAAGCAAGTAACTGTAATAACAAAATCCTTTTCATTTCGCGCTCCATTTGCGTTATTTAGGGAATCCACTTTGAATGTTTTGAAGTGTTTTAAAAGCATTTTTCAAGTGTTTTGAAAAAGCATTTAAACAAGCGTTTTTGCTTGACATTTGTAAGCGATTTTCCTACTTTGTTGGCAAAATCTAGCAAAAGCCGTTCCTTACAAAGACATTACGATAAACATTTGTGATAAAAACTAAGCGACAAACATTTGCGCAAATGCTTATATACTTAATTTTGATATAATCGCTTTTTTGATTTTGCCTTTATTTTAATTTTGATTTTAAGGACTTCAAATGCCAAAACCTACCGACAAAAATGCCCCCGATTTTCGCATAAACGATATGGATTTTGCCCTTAGTAGCCATAAACTTAGCAACGATGATTATAAGCAGATTTTAGCGATATTAGGGAGAGAGCCAAACCTAGTAGAGCTAGGGATTTTTAGCGCGATGTGGAGCGAGCATTGTAGCTATAAATCTAGCAAAATCTATTTAGATGGATTCCCCACAAGTGCGGATTATGTAATCCAAGGACCGGGGGAAAATGCAGGGGTAATCGACATTGGCGGAGGAATGGTAGCGGTATTTAAAGTAGAATCACACAATCACCCAAGCTTCATCGAGCCAAATGCAGGTGCTGCCACAGGCGTAGGCGGGATAATGCGCGATATTTTTACGATGGGAGCGCGCCCTGTGGCAAGCCTTGATTCTATCCGCTTTGGCGAAATCTGGCGAGATGATGAAATAGGCAAAAAGCATAAATACTTGCTTAGAGGCGTGGTGGAGGGGATAGGTGGGTATGGGAATTGTATGGGAGTGCCTACGATTGGCGGGGAGACGACTTTTGAGCCCTGCTATAATGGAAATATTTTAGTAAATGCGTTTTGTCTAGGGATTGCCAAAAAAGATGAGATTTTCTACGCAAAAGCAGAGGGCGTGGGCAATCCCGTAATCTATGTAGGAAGCAAGACTGGGCGAGATGGACTAGGTGGGGCTGTGATGAGTAGCGATAGTTTTAGAGAGGATTCTGCTTCTTTGCGCCCCACTGTGCAAGTAGGCGATCCTTTCACCGAAAAGCTATTGCTTGAAGCGTGTTTGGAATTATTTAAGCGCGATTTAATCATAGGTATCCAAGATATGGGCGCAGCAGGGCTTACAAGCTCTAGCTTTGAGATGGCTGGGCGAAGTGGCAGTGGTATGAGGCTAGAGCTAGACAAAGTGCCTATGCGCGAGCGCGGAATGAACGCGTATGAACTAATGCTAAGTGAAAGCCAAGAGCGAATGCTAATATGCGCAAAAAAAGGCAAAGAGCGCGAAATCAAAGAAATATTTGAAAAATGGGAGCTAGATTGCGCGGTTATAGGCGAGGTTACAAATAGCGGGGTTATGGAGCTGCTTTGGGAGGGGGAGTGCGTAGGGCAAATCCGTATCGCACCGCTAAGCAAAGCCTCCCCCGTGCTAAAACGCGAAGTAAAAAAACCAAGCTATTTAGATAGCATTTGCACGCTAGATTCTAGCTTTTTGCAAAATCTAAATGCAAAATCTAATAATGAGCTTTTTTGCGAGATTTTAGGGCATATCGATATTTGCGATAAAAAATGGATATATAGCCAATATGATAGCACGGTGCAGACAAATACGATTTTGCCTAGTGGCAGGCTAGATGCTAGCGTGGTGCGCGTGAAAGAAAATGGCGTGGGGCTAGCGATGAGTGTGTATTGCCAACCGAGTCTATGCTACCTAAATCCGCTAGAAGGGGGCAAAATCGCCGTAGCCAATGCGGGTAGAAAACTAGCCACAAGAGGCGCAAAACCGCTTGCTATCAGCGATTGTCTAAACTTTGGCAATCCGCAAAACCCCGAAGTAATGTGGCAGTTTAAGCAAGTGTGCGAGGGCATAAAGCAAGCGTGCAAAGAGCTAAGCACGCCTGTGGTAAGCGGAAATGTCTCTCTTTATAATCAAAGTGAAAATATTGATATTTATCCTACGCCTACGATTGTAAGCGTTGGGATTAGCCATAATGCAGAATCGATTATAGATTCTGCGTTGAAGCGTGAGGGGAGCGTGCTTTTGCTTGTGGGAAATATCTGTGATATGAGCGGATTTAGCGGAAGTGTGGCACAAAAAATATTAGGCAAAAATCTAAATGGTAGAGTTTGGATTGATTTGGGGGGAGAGAGGGCGTTGTGGGAGTTTTTGTGCGAAGGCATCAAGCAAGGGCAAATCCTAAGCGCGAAATCTATCGGCAAAGGGGGACTAGCCATCGCCCTAGCCAAAATGGCGATACTTGGGGGCAAAGGAATAGAAGCTATGGATATAGCACAAAATCTTAAAATGGCTTTGAGAGAGGATTTGAAAACGGATTTAAAAGCGGATTTTGCAAAATCTAGTGCGTTAGATTCTAGCGAATTAGAAAAATTTGATTTTGATAAACTAGATTTTAGCAAATGGATTTTTGCCGAGACGCAAAGCTGTGCGGTGGTGGAGGTTTGCCCTAGTCAAATCACGCATTTGCAAAATCTAGCAAAAAAACTAACCCTGCCACTTTGTGAAATAGGACAAGTAAGCAAAGCAGGCAAAGAGGGAGCAAAAATCCGCATAGCCGACATAAATATCAATTTAGACAAAGCTAGCAAAATCTATTTTGAGAGTTTTGAAAAATACATTCATTAAGCTATGTTGCTACGATTTTTATGCGTTTTTTTAAAGGCTGTTTTTAAAGCTATTTATAGCTGCATAGGCATTGTCAAAACACGATAAAACGCGAAAAGCAAATCATAATAAATCATTTTAGTTTATGAAAAAATGTGAAGCAAAAAAGCATTAAATCATTGGCTTGGTATAAGCCGAGTTCTGTCGAGGGTGGCTATTTATCTGGGGCGCATTTCACAATGCGTCTCAAGCAAAGGGCAAAATCTAAGACATTTACCACGCCCTTTTTGCTACGGATTGGGTTTGCACGGCATCGCTAATCGCTTAGCAATCGGTAGGCTCTTACCCCACCTTTTCACCCTTACTCATTTTGTGCTTGTCTTTTTGGCTAAAATAGTGGATTGCGCGCTTAGCTTTAGTCATTACCATTTTAGGTAACTCCATCGCTTCGCGCTTCACACAACGAGTTGCGAAGCAAAAAACCACGATTTTATCTCAAAAATACTTCGCACAACATTTGCAAAATCTTAATAACAAAAACATACCAAATTTTGCAAAAAGTATCGCTTACAAAATAAGCCAAACAGACAAACACAAAATGAGCGGTTATTTTCTGTTGCACTTTCCCTTAGGTTACCCTAGCCATTTGTTAAATGGAATCCTGTCTTTGTAGCTCGGACTTTCCTCCCCTGTGATTTTCACAAGAGCAGCCACCACCAAACCAATGAACTTAATGGAAATAACATTATACCAAAATCTAAAAATACGCACGATAAACGCGTGAGTGTAGTTTTTTATTTTTAGATTCTTATTTGCTAATTAGGTTTAATTAGTTTTTATTCATCTATTACATTTGCATTTCACACCATTTTTGTGCGATTCGCACAGCATTTGTCGCAGCTCCCACGCGGATTTGGTCAGCTACGCACCAAAAATGCAAAATCCTTTTATCAAAATTATCCACCCGCACGCGTCCCACATAAGTTTCATTTGTATCCGTAGCGGTTGTTGGCATAGGGTATAGCGCGTTTTTTGGCTCATCGATTAGCACGATATTTTGTGCAGATTTTAGCACTTCTTTTGCCTCTTGCGCGCTTACTTCTTTGGCAAATCTCACGCTCACACTCTCGCTATGACTGCGCAAAACAGGCACTCGCACGCAAGTCGCACTTATAGGAAAATCTGCGTGCATAATTTTATGCGTTTCTTTTATCATTTTCATTTCTTCTTTTGTGTAGTCATTTTCCATAAACACATCAATATGCGGGATTACATTTAGCGCGATTCTGTGCGGAAACACGCTAGGGCTAGCAGAATCTAGCTCAAAAGCAAAGAATTTTTGCATTTGAGTTACTAGCTCTTCCATTCCTTTTTTGCCAGCCCCGCTTACGGCTTGATAGGTGCTTACATCTACGCGCTCTATGCCAAATGCTTTGTGTAGCGGGGCTAGGGCTTGCACCATTTGGATTGTAGAGCAATTTGGATTGGCTATGATATTTTTTGCTTTGTAGCCTGCTATGTCGCTAGGATTTACTTCAGGGACGACTAGAGGGACATTTTTATCAAGCCTAAAAAAGCTCGTGTTATCAATGACAAGCGCACCAGATTTTGCCGCACTTGGCGCATATCTCTCACTAACGCTCCCCCCAGCAGAAAAAAACGCGATTTCTATCCCCTGCTTGCCAAACACTTCATCAGTAGTCTCTAGCACAGGCACTTCTTTGCCCTGCACTTCGATAGTTTTGCCCACACTATTTTTGCTAGCAAGAGGGATTATTTTTTTATACGGGAAGTCTAGCTCATCTAGCACGCGCACTATCTCTTCGCCCACTGCCCCTGTCGCACCGACAATGCCTATGATATATTTTTTTTGATTTTTTGGATTTTGTTGGATATTGCTCATTTTGGATTCTCCTTTTTTAGATTTTGCAACTTTTTGCAACATTTTTTCAACATTTCGCAATTTTTTTTAACGATATTTTTTTTTGCATTTTGGTTGCGTGTGGGTTATCACAAGCGCGGATTATAGCATAAAATATCAAAAGCACAGCGCAACGCAGAATCCAAAAAATAAAGCGCGCTTAAAAAGCTAGCAAAATCTCTGCCAAACCACCCACACAAATATCACAATCAAAAAGACTTATTTTAGATTTTTTACTTTAGATTTTATGAGTTAGATTTTATGAGGTTTTATAGTAGATTTTATTTAGATTCTTGCTTGGTTGCCCACCATATTTGCGGGCTTAAATCATATCGGGGGTGATTTTTTGGCATTGAGATATTGTGCCAAAAAGCGATTCTAAAATTTGGCAAATAATAATGTGGCACGACAAAATCCCCCCACAAAAGCACCCTATCAAGCGCGTGGATAGCAAGAATTTGCGCTTCCCTACTTTGCGCAGCTATCACGCGCTCTATTAGGCAATCCACCACTTCTAGCTTCACACCACTATAATTTCTACTCCCCACCATATCCGCGCTATTTTTGCTCCAAAAATACCTCTGCTCATTGCCCGGGAAAAGACTCTGCCCGATAATCCCCACAATCATTTCATAATCAAAATTTTTCACACGATTTGCATATTGACTAGAATCAATTTTTTGGATTTGCATATTTATGCCTAGCAGTTTTAGATTTCGCCCATATCGCACAGCTAGTCGCTCAAAAGCGGGATTATCAAGCAAAAGCGTGAAAGAAAAAGTCTTGTTATTTTTGGTATCTACAAGCACGCCATTTTTCATCACAAACCCCGCCTGCGCTAGCAAATCTCGCGCTTTTTTTAGATTTTCTCTCTCTTGGATAATATGGCGTGGGATTTTCTCATCTAGCGCATTTAGATTTTGCGCTTCAAAATCTATTTTTAAATCCATTGGCAAATCGTTTGCAAAATCCGCCTCAACGCCTGCCCTAAAATCCACGCTAGGCACGACATAAGGCTTATCAAACATTTCTTTTAAGCGCGTGTTTGATATTTCGCCCTTTGTGTCGCATTGCTTTATAAGCGCGGATTCTGCGCTGCTTGGCAATGGTGGGCTAGCAAAAATGGAGTGATTAAAATAGCTTGTGGTGCGCTCATATTGCGAGAAAAAAAGATTTACATTGCTCCACTCAAAATTAAACGCAAGCACAAATGCCCTCCGCACAAGCGGATTTGCAAAAACCTCTTTGCGCGTATTCATAAAAAACCCCTGCATACCGCTAGGCAGGCTATGTGGAAACGCTTTTAGGCTAAATTGCTTAGAATCTAACGCCTTACTTTTATACCCCCTAGCCCACACTTTTGCCGCACTCTCCACACGCCAATCATACTTATGGCTCAAAAACGCCTGCAAAGCCACTGCATCATCGCGGTAATATTCATAAATCAACAAATCAAAATTAAACTGCCCCACTCTGCTAGGCAAATCTTTTGCCCAATAATCTTTGTTTCGCTCATAAATGATTTTTTTGCCAACTTGATATGATTTGACACGATATGCCCCGCTTCCTAGCGGGATTTGTAGATTATCCTCCCCAAAAGTATTTTTGCCATTTTTGACATAAAAATGCTTTGGCAAAATGCTTAACTGCCCCAAAATCAATGGTAATTCTTTGTTTTGCGTGGTTTTAAAAATAAATTTAATGCGCCTAGAATCTAAGATTTTGACTTCTTTGACATCGGCATAATACTGCTTATAAAGCGGGCTAGCCCTGCTTATCATCATCTCAAAACTAAACGCCACATCTTGCGCGCTTATCGCCACTCCATCGCTAAATCGCGCTCTTTTATCAATGGTAAAAACCACATTTGAATTATCCTGCGCCACAGCTATATCGCTCGCCACAAGCGCGTATTGCGCATAAGGCTCGTCCATACTTTGTGCCATTAGCGTGTCATAGATATTTTCTAGCCCGCTAGCAGGCTCACCCTCCATACTAAAAGGATTTAGCGAACTAAAACTCCCTAGCGCATAGGATTTTAGCGTGCCACCTTTTGGGGCTTTTGGATTTACATAATCAAAATGCGTTAGATTTTGGTATTTCGCCCTCTCCCCTAGCGCGATAAAAGACGCGCTTTTGGCGCAATCTAGGGCAAAAAAACATAGCAATATTGGCAACATATAAACAAAAATAATGTTGCAAAAATGCTGATTTATGTTTGCATTTTTTGTGGCAAAAAGTCGTGTAAAAAATCGTGTTTTGTTATTTTGGGTGCATTTTTTGTTGTTTTTTGTGGTGCTTGTTGCAAGATTTTTGAGTAGATTTTTTGATGAGATTTTTTGGTTTTGTGTTGTGGGATTTTGGTTTTGTGTAGAAAATGTAGAAATTGACATTTTTTATCCTAATTTTTGTTTGGTTGCTTTTGTGTTTTTTATGGATAGATTTTGCAAATAAAAGATTTTGTGAGTAAAATCTACAAGCAAGTTACAAGCGTTTATTTTAGCAAAATCTACGCGCTTTTTTATCTTTTTTATTAGCAATTTTAAAGCGCATTTTTTTATACTTTGCAAAACTTTGTTTTACAAAAATTTACTTTGCAAACTTTGCAAAATCTTACAAACTCTGCAAACATTTTACAAAGACTAACAAAAACCTGCAAAATCCAAAATAACCCCCACAATAAAACAACAAAATTTTCTTATTAAAATAGGCATTTTAAGAGTTTTATGAGAATTACGCGCATTTTTACTTTTTTGTATTATAATCCCCCGCGTTTTATCAAAACAAAATAAAAATCGCTTTTGATAATACATAAATCTAGCCTGCAAAGGAACATAAAATGTGCGAAAATCCTAAAAACGAAACAAACAAAAATAAGGCGAATGTGTCGCTAAAAATTTCGGCGATTTGTTTTTCATTGTTTTGGCAAAATCTATCTGCTAATGCGATTTTGACTAATAACGAGAGAGAGAGAGAGAGAGAGAGAGAGAGAGAGAGAGAGAGAGAGAGTAACTCCCACGCAAAATCTTTCTAGTTACAAATCGTCATTGCGAGCTTTGCAACGCAACGCGTGGCAATCCACGATAAAAAATGCGACAGAAAACATAGATTGCCACGAAAATCCTAGCGGATTTTCTCGCAATGACGATGGGAGGGTGGATTGCCACGAATTTAGCCTTTTTGACAAAAGCCTAAATTCTCGCAATGACGAAAATCAAATAAATCCACAAAAATACATAAAACTAGCTCAAGTAGATTCTATCCGCACGGATTCTACGCAAATAGATTTTACAAAAACCACAGCAGATTTTACAAAAACGGAATCTAACCACAACCAAAATCCAAATAATAATGCCACGCGCAATAACGCCACAAATGATAATGCTAACCAAAAAGCCTACGATATAGATTCTAGCCAAACAGAATCTACAAACGCCACAGCAGAATCTATACAAATGGATTCCGCGCAAAAAGATTCCACCTCGCAAGCATTTGACAAATCCTCCCGCTACAATAAGCTAAAATCCAAAAACGACTTAGAATCAACAAACTTAGAAGCAAAAGATTTAGGCAAAGTTAGCGTTAGTGCGACTACGGGGTTTGATTTGCCACTCAAAGAAGAAGTCAAAAATGTCATCATCATTGACAAAGAGGATTTGCAAAACAAAGGCTACACAAATCTAGAAGACGCCCTAGCAAAACAGCCATTTATCAGCTTCATAGCAGGACCGCAAGGCACAAAAAATATCGATATTCGTGGGCAGGGCTATGACGCCCCGCGCGCCGTAAAGATTCTAATCAATCGTGTGCCAATCAATCTAAATGATAATGGCAACCCAAATAGCGGACACGGAGGCACAAGTGCCGCGCCATTTAATCATATCTCAATAGATGAAATAGAATCCATAGAGATAATCCCCGGTGGAGGCTCCGTCATCTATGGTGGCGGGACGCGTGGAGGCGTGGTAAATATCGTTACTAAAAAGCCGAGTAAAGATTATGCTAGATTTTCGCTTCGTGGATTGGGCTATGAGGCAAAAGGCTCTTTTGGCGGTGGAATAGGCATAAGTGCTGGTAAGGCGATAGGAAATAAGCTATTTGTCTCTGCAAGCGCGGATTACACTCATCAAGTTGGGTTAAGAGCGGGGGAATATGACAATACTATCTACACAGCATTTCAAACCATCTATCAAATCGCCCCAAATCACAAACTAGATTTCAACATAAGCTATTCTAAAATGTGGAGATATTTTGCAGGGTATAATCAAAGGGCAAATTGCGCCACTCCAAATGGCACAGGCACTTCTTGCACGACTTGGGGGGATTTTAAAACCATAGATGAGCTAAAAAAAGAGCGATACACTTCGCCTAGCGGGATTGGCTCAAGTCAAAATAGCAATGGTGAAGTGGGGCAGGATTTTATCCAAACCTCGCTAAATTATAATGCCAAATTTAGCGAGAATCTAGCATTTGACGCGCTTACATTTTATCAATTTAGCAATTTTTTGTTTCCTAGCCAAGAGCTAGGCGGCGACACGCGCAATACTTTTAGCAATCAAGGTGCGGGGCTAAATCTAAAAATCAAACACAAAATCCCCAAAAATACGCTAATTGTCGGGCTAGATAACCAAATCGAACTAAGCGATAACAACTCTCAAAGCTCATCTACCCAAACGCAAAATAAAGGGCAAAAATATTCTGTTTCGCTGTATGCGTTTGATTCTATAAAGTTTGTTGATTGGTTTTCGCTAGGGCTGGGGGCTAGGGGGGATTTTTCTTATTTTATGATTCAAGGGCATACGGGTATGAATTTTAGTATGGGCAATATAAATTACAATGGCTACTTTGAAACAAACGCCCAAAAACCACAATGGGGCTATGCATCTGAAATCACGCCTGCGTTTCATTATGGCGATTCTGGCGTAGTGTATCTCAAAGGTGAGATAGGCTATACTAGCCCTTCGGTGCGCGAAGTGGTAAGCTCGGATTTAAACTATGATGCAACTAGCACAGGTGTAGCCCCCAAAATCCCTAGCAATATTGAGCCTGAACGATATTTCACAGGCGAGATAGGCTGGAGGGAATATTTTAAAAACTCCTCTTTAAGCGCAAGTGTGTTTTATACCCACACGCTAAATGAAATCCGCCATAGATTAGATGGTTTTCGTGTTACTTATTTTAACATAGGGCAGACACAACGATTGGGTGCAGAAATAATGGGTAGGCAGACTATCGCTTCTGTGCTTGAGCTGGTGGAGAGCATATCTTATCTCTACACAAATGTGCTAAAAGGAAAATCATCTATCGCTGGTGGGACTTCTAATGGTGGATTTATAGAGGGGAAACCTATCCCCTATGCGCCACTTTTTAAGCTAACCATAGGAGCAAATTATGAGATTTTGCATAAAGGCGAAAATAAACTAAGCCTATGGACAAATAACTCTTGGAATGGCAATCAAGTTGATTATAACCAAGTCGATATGAATGCAAATGGCTATTTTCTTAGCGATATTGGGCTAAACTATAAATATAGGCATTTTAATCTGTCAGCGGGCGTGCGAAATGTATTTGATACATTCTATATCGCTTATCAAAGCTCTAGCATAAGTAGCACGGCAGGCATAAGCGCGACATATCTAGCAGGGGCTTCAAGAAGCTATTTTGTGGATATGAGGCTTAATTTTTAAAATGGGGTTAGATTTTTGTGGGTTTTAGATTTTGCTATTTAGTTTTTGTTGCTTTGATTTTGTGGCTTTGATTTTAGTGCTTTGATTTTGTGGGGTTGTTAAATATGTGGCGTTGTTAAAATTTGCAAAATCATTGCAAGCTAAAATCTTGTCATATTAAAAAATTTACCTTTTATTTTGCCTTACTTGTCGAAGCGCGAAGCAAGAGGCAAAAAATCTCTACTTTTGGCTAGATTTTTAGATACTTTAAGATACTTTGGTTTTTTAGCCTTAATATGCTAATGATTTTTGTCATTGCAAGATTTTGGGATTTTGTCAAAAGTAGCAAAATCGTGGCAATCTATTTTTATTAGATTGGCTAAATTTTTCATTTTGAATTTTTAAATTTTGTAGAGATGGATTACTGCGCCTGCTTTGCCCGCTCACAATGACAAAAAGCGATTGATGTGTTTTGCGATTTTTATCATCATAGCATTCTTTACTCTAGCTTTAAATCTAGTTTTTGCATCATTTCTTTGCTCCAGCCTTTTGGGGGGTTTGTGATGCTAGGGTAGATTCTAGGGAAAAATTCGATATATACGCTTTTATTATCGCTTAATTCAAAATAGTATTTGTCTAGTGGGGAGGGTGTGATAGGTTGTCCTCTTTCAAATAATGCTTGGTTTGGGGATAAAAATTGCAATTTGATATAGTCATCATAAACATTCATCAATCCGCCATTATTGCCAAAAAATAATTCTCTCTTATACTCATCAAAGCCATACATTGTGTTGCTAAATTTTATTTGTTTTGTGCTACTACGATATTTTTTTGCTAAATGTGCGTATTGCTTATAAGCCCCCGCGTTAAAAAGTAGGTTATTTTCATCACAAAAAGACGCAGAAAAACTTACGATAAAATTTTTAAGACTTAAGGCAAAATACCAAAAAAACAACTCATCATACAATAAGATTTTATGATTTGGTTGATTGGTTTTGGATAGAAAATCTAGCGTAAGTAGTATAGCGTTTGTATAAGGGGTTTTAGGGGCATTACTCCACCATTTAAACATATCTTTTTGCAATATTCCTTTTGATAATAAATCATCATAGATTTTATCGTGCAAATGATATGCTTTAATGCCGTGATTAGCATTGATGGATTCTATGTAGTTTGCGATAAATTCTGTGTTTTCTTTGTGTAATTGCGTGAAATATGAGATGATTTGCTCTTTTGTTAAGATGATATTATCTTTGTGTCTAAAGTAGTGGATTTTTTGGTAAGGAATAGAATCCGAATCTATGAGACACATCGTGCCAACCCTTTTAATACGCTCGCATTTAATGAGAGACCTAAAAGGTTTTTTTGCGTTTTGATTGATTTCATTTAGCCAAAATGTATTTAATCCTTCAAGGCTAGAATCCGTAATGCTTGTTGGGATAAATTTTGGTGCTAAAATACCTTTTTTATTTTTTTCAAAAATGATTTTACCAAGATAAAGCGTGGCAGTAAAATCTTTGAAGCGAGATGGTGCAGAACATTTCATACGAAACTTCTCTGCATTGGCAGATAAATTTGGGATAAAATATTTATCATATATCCTATCATCAATGGCTAAAATATTACTTTCAATACCTAAATAAATTGTTTTATACTTTACATATTCACTGTCATTAGCACTGCACATAGGCATTTTATTGCCGACCAATAAATTTAAATCAAAAGAAATAGTCATTTATCCACCTTTTATTTTTGTTTTATGTCAAGATTTTCAATGACTTTATTTGCCACATATCTAGGGTCGCGCTCATTTGGCTGAATCTCATAGATATTTTGGTAATTATCATTATCTTGTCCAACATAGCAATTTACTTTATTTGATTCATTGTCATCGCATAGTTTTTTGTAAGCATTCATTATTTGATAATTACCACTAATATAAAAATTAAAAGAATATGCAAGATATTTTAGTAAAGGACTTTTGTGCTGATTTTCCTTATAAATTTTTTCGTAAATATACAAATGTCTGCATTCGTGGATAATCGTGCCTATAAGCCCACTAGAATAATTTTCAAATGTTTCTAATGGGTTATTTTGATTTATTTCATTAGTATCGGTAAGCAAAATTTCTGCAATTATTATATTATCAGACAAAGTGAAAGCTCTAGAATTTATATTTGAAATAATTGCCTCATTAAGTTGCAATTTAACAAACTTGCATATTTCCTTAATTAAACTTACAACAAACTTTTCTCGCTCATCGTAAAAATCTATCTTGCTATTCTCGTGTGTTTTGCCATTTAATTGGGAACTAAATAAACTATATCCATCAAACAAAGGATTACTATAAGCCTCCCTAAATCTAATCTTGTTTTTCAAAATTTTACTCTCATAAGTTCCATTTTCAAACACCTCCACAACGGCTTTTATATATTTTTGTCTATCTTGTTGATATGCTCCATTATCGCTTATTATATTGTTGATAAAAACCTCATTTCCCAAATCAAACCTATAATAAATATATGCGATTTTTCCTGCAAGCTGAGGGTAGATTCTCAAATAATCAAATATTGCATCGTGGATATAATTTCCATTAGAATCTTTTTTGTAATATCGTTCTTGATTGTTTTGTTTAAGTTTATTTAATTTTGCATTATTCACATTTAAAAAACACACTGCTTCATCTACGCTATAAATATGCGTTAATTTATTCCACTCATTTATATCATCGCTACAGATTATTGTATTGCAAAAATTATTCTGCGTTGTTTGTTGGCTATCTCGCGTGGCTTCTATGACTGCATCATCTTTTCCTATGCCCACTCTAAAACTCATATCAATAGTTATATAAGCATCTTGTAAATTAGGCTTTTTCTTGTTTTTCTCATAAGCAAATACAATAATGTAGTATTTATCAAATGTTTCCTCTGCATTGCCTCTTGTGATAGGCAATGAAAATCCTAATTTATTGGTATCAATTATATTATTTTTTTGAAAAACTCGGACATTATGTTGTTCATTTGGCTGTTGATTACTATCTAATAAAATATTTGGCGTTAAGCTATGAATATTTGTAATTCCATTTAGCAAATCATCTAATTCTTTTTCGCTTTTTATTTCTATAAAACTCCATTCCACATTGTTTGCTTGACTACCATCGCTCATCACAGCTTCTAGCTCTATATAGCTTCCGGGTGCAAATGGTGTTTTGATTGGAAAATTATAATGATATAGGTTGTGGTTTAGATATTGGATTTTTGTTTGTTTGTTCTTGGCAATGTCAATGATTTGTTGTTTTTCTTGTGAAAAATCTACCTCCCATTCTATGTTTTCCATAAACTTTATATAACTTATGGTTGGTTTGCTATATCGTGCTTTTAGTGGTATATTTGTATGATTTGTGTGATTGAAAATATATTTTAAATTATGAGGATTGTCATAAAAAAAAAGCAATATATCGTTTTGTATTTGATTATTATTTGTCATAATGATAGAGCTACACGAATTGCTACATTCTTTATCACTATAAATATTTAACGATAAATCTATATTAGATTGCGTGGAGTCAGTATTGTTGGTGTGATTAGCATTTGTGTTGTTTGAATCATTTGACTTGTTATTGCTAGGGTTAGGTTTATTTAAATCATTTGAATTATCGATAGTATTAGTATTGTTAGAATGATTGGATTTGCTAA
>NZ_JBSIUU010000030.1:0-24969 GCF_053654535.1 Helicobacter sp. T3_23-1056
ACAAGAAAGACAAAAAAGACAAGAAAGACTCAAAAAAGCTAAACAAATCAATCAAAATCCACTCAAACCAAACAAACCTACTACACCTAAGCCCAAATCCCGCAGGCGATAATATTTCGCCTTTTTTATCCCTTAAACACTGCTTTTTAATACTAAATTTTGCATATTAAGATAGCATTTTTAATACTTCTAAATCGCTATTAAGATAAAAAACTACAAAAAAATCACAAATTGTGAATATTTTTTATCAATTTACGCGTGCTTAAAAGCACGCTTTTTAAGGGATAAAAAAGGCGAGAGAATGGCGTGTTTTTGGTGTTTTTAGGGCTTTTATTGTTATAGAATACTCTTATTAAAAAGCTAGATTCTAGCTTTTTTAGATTTTCTTACAAAAGGAGCTTATGATGTTAATTAGCGTAAAGATAGAGAGCGAAGAATTTGTAGAGTTATTAGTCGATAGGTTAAAATTTTGGACGCAAGACGAAGAAATAATAGAGGCGTTTGAAAAAATGTGGTTAGAAAACGCAGAATCGGGGGCGTTTTGTAATTCTAGCGTTTCTAAAATGGGCATTATGCAAATTGTGGATAATGATTGGGTTAATTGGGTTAGCGTAATCAAAAAAAGCAAAGTAAGCGCGGAGGATTGGGAAGAGTTGCAAAAGTTGCAAAGAGGCGATTTAAGCGAGATTGAATCCCCGCTAGAATCATTAGATGTTAGCAAAAATGTTTTCTTGGAAATAATTACTGATGAAATAGCGTTAGTAAGGCATTAAAAGGGAGGGGGGATTAAGCGGGTTTTATCCCCGCTTTTTTGTGTTTTTTTTTGCGTGTGATAAAAATTTTTGCAAAAGTGATTTTGTGATATTATCACGCAAAATAAGGATATTGCAAGCTAAACTAAACAATAACACTACAAACAACACTTCCAACACTACTTCAAAAAACAATCAAACCGCTACCAAGACAAAAACCCGCAAAAGATAACATTTCGCCTTTTTTATCCCTTAAAAAACATTGATTTTTGGCTACTAAGGGGATAAATTCTGCATAAAAAATTTTTGAAATTAGATTATTGTTTTTTGATAATTATGTTTTTTATAATAACTTATTGTATGTTATTTTATGTAATATAATTTTATTTTATTTTATCTTTTGTAATTTTATTAAATATTATTTGTTATGAGTTAGATTTTAGTCGCACAAAAAACTAGCACAAGATAATAATCCTAATCACGCATAATAAGATAATCTTATGTTTATTTATTGTATTTTTTGTAATGTAATGTAATGTTATTTTATGTAATTGTAAAGAATTTAATATTATTTGATTATATTTTCAAATAATTGTGATATAATGCGATAAATTTTTTCTTGCAAAGGACGCAAAATGATTAACATAGACTTAAATAACGACAAAATCGAAATCGAAAATCAAGGATTTTTGAAAGACGAAATGCTTTATGTAGTGGCAACTTGTATGGAGCATTATGAGGCAAAGGCGCATAATGATTTAATTGTCGCGGAGTTCTTATTCAAAAAAGAGCTAGAAAGTTATAGGCAAAGTTTAGAGATGCGCAGGCGTAATAACCAAAAACCCTATGATACAAAATATTATAAAAAATCTAAGAAATTAGATTTTGAAGCTTTAGGTTTGATAAAACCTAAAAAGTAAAAATCAAATAAAAGGACAAAAAAATGCAAACCGAAGCACATATAATAACAATCGCAAATCAAAAGGGCGGAAGTGGTAAATCTACCATTAGCGCAAATTTAGCATTAAAATTGCTAGAGTATTCACCCAAGACACTTGTAATGGATACCGACCCGCAAAAAAGCATAGAGAGTTTTTGCAATATAAGGCAAGATGAAAATAGGGAATCTAGCAAATTACCACATTTTCATTTGTCAAACCGCACAGGCAATATAAGCGAAAGCATAAAGCAAAATCTACAAATGTATGATTTTATCATTATCGATACAGGGGGGATTGATAGCATAGAGGCTAGAAAGGCTATGCTTTTTGCAGATACGATTTTGCTACCTACCGTGCCTAGCCAATATGATTTTGATGTGCTGTGTTCTATGCTACAAACAATCACGGACATTACCGAAATCAACGAGGAAGCAAAAGTTTCAATCCTTATGAATAAAATTAGCCCAAATCCTATGCTATGTAAGGAAATTAGCGATTTTCAAAACGCTATAAAACAAGTGCTAGAGCAACATTTGCAAGCAAGGCTTGATAGATTTATCTTGCTAGAAAATTATCTAAGTGAGAGAATCGCTTATAAACGCGCAGTAAGTGAGGGATACGGAATCACGCAATATAGCGATGAAAAAGCAAAAGCAGAATTTGAGAGGTTTTTTGATGAGTTTGCAAGGCTAAATATGCCACATTTAGCGGATAAGATTTTGGCAAGCAACGCACAACAAGCGCAATCTAGCCAAACAAATTTAGATTCTAAGCAAGCAAGGCTTAAGCAAGACAATGGTAAAATGGGGGCGTAAAATGCAATACAACATTACAAACAATAAAATGCAAAAACTACAAACACGCGAGCAGGACAAAAAAGCACAAGAAGTGCTAAATAATGCGGCAAATGCAAATAATGTAAGTAGCGATATATCAAACGCGCAAACTACAAAGGATAAGCAGGATAATATGCAAAAGGAAAATCAAATGAATCAAAATATTCCGCAAGAAAAAAACCTTACCAGCAAAAAAAGCGATAAAAAGGCGTTTTGTTTGTATGTGAGCGAGAGTAGAATCAAAGAATTAGATGAGTTTTTAGATGAGTTTGGCAAAAAAGGCGAGAGCAGAAACTCTTTTGTGGAGGAGGCTATTGAATATTATTTGCAACAGCGAAAAATACAGCTAAGGCAAGAGTTGGAGGAAAAACTAAAAAGGATTTGATTTTGAAAAATAATAAAAAAAGGCAAAAATCTAGCAAAATCTATATCTTTGGCGATACGCACGGCATAATAGAAACGCAAAAAGTCGCAAGCCTACAAGATTTATATACAAGCAATGATTATGTGGTTATTTGTGGGGATTTTGGGGTAATTTGGAATGATAAGCCTAATGAGGCAGAATTAAACATACAAGCTATACTTAATGATTTGCCTTGCAAAGTGCTATTTGTCGATGGCAACCACGAGAATTTTAATAGAATCAATGCTTTACCTAGAATAAAAATGTTTGGTAGCGAAGTGGGACGATACACTTGCAATGTATTTCATCTTAGGCGAGGGCATATTTATCGCATAAATGATAGAAATTTTTTTGTGCAAGGTGGTGCATTATCGATTGACAAAGAATGGCGAATCCCAAATGTAACATATTGGAAACAAGAGGATATTACGCAGGGCGAAGTAGAATTTACTATTTCAAATATAGAAAATTTTACGGGCAATATTGATTATGTGCTAAGTCATACGATTCCTACAACCGCGCTAAATGAGTTAGGCAAGCAAATAAGCATAAGACATAAAATCCACGATACAAATTCTATAAAGCTAGAATGGATATATCAAACATTGCAAAAAAGGGATTTTGATATAAAGGCGTGGTTTTTTGGGCATTGGCACGATGATGTAGATATGAAAGTCGCTTATAACAATAAAAATATGCCGTTTTTTTGTTCTTATTACACCGCGAGAATGTTAGAAAACGATGATATAAAGACTATTGATTTTACAAAGCGAGTGCGTATTGATATGTATAATCGTAAAATGGTATTAAGAAAGGATTTTGAAAAAATCGCAGTAGGCATAACAAATGCTTTGTAATGTTAGTTTATATTCTTTAATATAAGCTAACATTAAATAATATAAGATAATTTTATTTTATCGTTTATGATTTTGCTGTGATTGTGTGGATTGTTGGTTGTTTTGTTGATTTGGATTTTGGATAAGATGTTTATCCTGTGATTTTTGTGATAAATCATTTTGAGAGGATTGATTTTGGGCTAGATTTTGGTTTTGTGGATTTTGGATTGTGTTTTGAGTAGGGATTTGAGGATTTTGGGCTTTTGGCGTAGCTGTTTGATTATTTGATTGATTGATTATATTTTGGCTTTGATTTGGCATTTGCTCTATTGTTTGTTTAGATTCTATGACTAAATCTACTTCATTTTTAAGCGTGTTAAATGATTCTATATTTTGATTATTGATTATTTGTTGCTCTTTTGGCATTGTTTTGGATATTTCTAGCTTTTTGCATAGTTTGGTAGCCATTGCAAGCTCTTTGTCTAAAAATACTAGCTTTTTGTGGATTCTACACATTGTTTTATATTCTTTGAAAGATTGCGGATTTATAAGCATTGATTCTATGAATTTGGTGGGATTTTCATCATAAGATTGTTGATTTTTATCATAATAGCTTGTGATTAACGCCTTTGAATTTGTGATTTCTAAACGCAAAAATTCCATTCTTTGTAATATCAAAGCCTTTAATTCCTGCTCTATTTGGGCTAAATCAAGCAAAGCCTTAGATTTATTTACTTGAGAGGTAGAATCGCTAAATTCTAATGTGCGGACAATGCTTTTATAGCGTTTGAGTTTGTGATAATTTTTGCTTAATGTGTAGGTATTTGATTGTTGATTAGATTTTAGCATTGTGTAAATGCTAGATTGCAATGTTTGAAAATTTTGATTTAAGGCAAATTGGGATTGGGTTACTTCTGCTTTTATGTAGTTTAGCTTTGTGATTAAATCTTTGGATAGATATTTTTCAAAGCCATTAAAAGAACTAAGCAATGCTTTTTTCTTATGAAAGCTATTGAAATGCTTAGTAAAATCTTTGAAACTCTCATTTGAATCAAAAAGCTGCTTAAATCCTTTGTTTATTTCGCTTATATCGTGGCTTGTATAGCTGATTTTTACTTGCAAGGTTTGTATCTCATCTTTGAGTAAGTTTTTTTTAGCGATAAGTGAGGTAGGATTTTTACCTTGAGAGAGGGTGGATTCTATCTTTTTAGAGATATTATTTAGATAAATTTGCTTATTTTTTAATTCTCTTTCTAAGTTAGCTTTCTCTAAAGACAAACTTTTTGACCTAGATTCTAGTGATTGCATTGCCTTTTTTTGTAAAGCGATAGAATCTATATCTTGTTTAATCACATTAGAATCTAAATCGTTTGAATGATTGGGATAATTTGGGGATTGATTTGGGGTAAATTGATTTTGGATAAGTTGATTTTGCAAGAGAGGATTTTCTAAGCTAGTGTTTTCTAAATTTTCTATTTTTTTATTTAACAAGGCTACTCTAAAATCTTTATTACAAACTTCATTTGTGTAATCTAACTTGCCTTGAGAGTAGATGAAAAGATTATAAGCAAAATCCTCCCGCAAAGTATCATAAAAATTTGCTAAGGATTCTTTAGAATCAAAGTGTAATTTTTTGCCATTAAAGATATTACTTCGATTGATGATAATGTGTAAATGTGGTTTGTTTTGATGAGAGTGGGGAATCATAATATATTTGTATTCATTTAGATTTGCTTGCAAGGTTTCTTTGACCGCGCTTTGTAAAATATCTTTTAAGGAATCGCTTTGAGATTCTTTGAGAGAAAAGACAAGGTGCAATGCTTTTTTACCTCTATCATTTGAAAAACAATCGCTATGCCAATCATCTATGATTTGATTTAGATTTACTAGCTCGCCTAACTCATTAAAAGCAAGATTATTTTGAGCAGAATCTATATTAGCATTTGCCCCAAACTCTAAATCATTGCCAAAGGAAAAACTATCAAGCGAAGAGGATTTGAGAGTATATTTAATCGCATTAAGCGTATGAGTTTTATCCATCGTGCCAATATTTTTGATTACGATTTGTTTTTTGGGATTTGTGTTTGTAAAAAGCGGTTTATTTTTGACAATGTTTGAGTGAAATTTTGTGCGAAGTCTTTTTATCACAGGCTGATAAACTGCCATAGATTTTTTGAAAGGCACATATTCAAACAAAGGCTCATCGCCAAGAGAATATTCTAATGGTTTATCAATAGGCTTATCTATCATAATGCCTCCAAAATATTTTTAGATTTTCATTTTAATGTCCTTTTGTTTGTGGTTGATTTTTGTCTTGCTTATAGCCAAAAAAATTTAGGATTGCTTTTTTATTTTACCTTTTTTTGTTTTTTAATTCTTTGTCTTGCTTAAAAAACAAAAAAAGTGCATATATCACAAGGACAACACTAATGCCTGCAAATATATTTAGGGCTAGCTCATTCATTTTTTGATTGTCCTTAGCATTTTTTATTTTTTGCTTTATGTCTATATGATTTTTGTCTTTATAGAATCCTACCAAAATTTTACAAAGGCTTAGCAATTTTTGCTAGTAAAATTCTAAAATTTTGCTAGCAATTTTTTATTCAATGCCTAAACATTTTTTTAGCTAAGAGGACAAAATTTTTTGCAATCACGCATAAAAAATCAAACCTAATCCAAATCATAGCCAAAGAAAAATTTTTTAATCAGCGAGTAAAATTTTTTATCTTACCCCCTTAAAGACATAGGACAAATTTTTTTTAGCCAAGCCATTGTAACTAATGCAAAAAAATTATAGCGATGAGTCTATCTGCTAAGTCTAAAAACCTAGACAATATTACTTCAAAACTAAGACCATAAGAGAAAAAGTGCAGGATACCCGCTTTTATGTGCATAAAAGCGATTGAAATGCCCGACCGTGCGGGGTTTAGTCAAGTAAAAAATTGCATTTTTTACTTTCAGGGGAAAATCTAGCTTTTGAGAGCTTAGATTTTCTAAAGCCACGCTAATAAAATTTTAGCATAAGAGGTTGAATACAACAGGAAAAATGATAGCCTTGCAACCCGAAAAATTATCGCCAAGACATAAAAATTTTGACCGAGTTTAGTGCCGAGCTTGCCATCAAAATTTTAAGAGAGTAGCTTAAAAATTTTGAAGCCGCTAAAGAAAAATTCACTAAAAAAGCAAAAGTAAATAAAAACTAAATCAAAAGTAAATAAAGCTATTTTTAAGGTTTTTAATTTGGGTGTCTTAAAGCCAAGCAAGAAACAAAAATTTTTTAAGAGGACGGCTTGAAATTTTTTAGCCGAGTGCCTAAAAAAATCTAAGCAAATTTTTGACTAAGCAAGCAAAAATTTTAACTAGCTAGCCAAAAATTTTTTTAACTTAAAAGCAATGTTAATCTAAATCAAAAAGCAAAATTTATCTTAACTCTAAAGCAAATTTTTTTAACTCAACGCAAAATAATTTTTAACTCAAAAGCAAAAAAATCTAACTTAAAAGCAATAATAACCGCAGGACAAATTTAACTTAGTAGCAACATAAAATTTTAACTAGCTAGCAATTTTTTTTTAACTCACAAGCAATAAAAATATTAACTCTAAAAGCAAAAATTTTCTAACTTAGTGGCAATAAAATTTTTAACTTAGTAGCAATAATCATCTACACTACAATCAAATTAAAAATTAACACTAAGGTAGAACAAAAATTAACTTAAAAGCCAAATGATTTTATCTTTTAAGCAAAATCAATCTAACTCTTAACCATAAACACAAACATACTCACACGCCATAAGATTTTTTAACTCACAGGCAATGAAAAAATTAACTCACAAGCAAAAAATTTTCAACTCATAGGCAGTAAATTTTTTACCAAGCAATGAAATCAAAATCACAAAGGCTTACGCCTTTTTATAAGGGACAAAAATGTGGGGAGAATGGCGTGTTTTTGTGATTTTTTGGTGTGTGGATTGTATAAAATGTTTCTATCAAAAAGCAAAAAGCTAGCTTTTTTTAGTGAAGCTTAAAGGCTTTTGAAATTCTTTTTTAAGAGGTGTTTTATGACAAAGAAAAATTTGCAATGGTATAAAGAAACTTGCCATTACTTAGAATTTGAAATTGTTTCAAATTTTGCGAGCCGTTTCAAAGGGCAATGTGCCTTTAATAATCCGCAGTTGCATAGGAGTTATATAAGGCATTGCGTTACAAGGCTTAGAGAATATAGACAAATCGTTGAGAAACAAAAAGGAGCTTAAATGAAAACAAAATTTTCAAAATATGCAAAAAGAAGTTTTTTTGAATTTTGCAATCATTGTGAAAGTGAAGTGGTTTTGGAGGGCTACAAAGAACAACCTTGTCCCGTGTGTGGTATTTTTTTGTTGCCCTGCGCATTGTGCGATGCGTATAGCGACAATCCGCACAAAATCTTTGCAAAATCTTGCAAAGAATGTCCGTTTCAAAAATCTAAAAAGGAGGCTTAAAATGCGTTTTGTAATTGACAAAAAAGACTTAGGCTACATAAAAATGTTTCCTAACGATGAGCATTATGAGTTTTATCGTGGCTTAAAAAACGCCCAAATCATAGGCGAGGGCGAAGATGAATATATCGTTTTTTACACGATAAACAAAAAATGGGTAGATGAAGAGTGTTTAGACAAAAACGAAAAAGAAAAAAAACAAAAGGACACACAATGGTAGTAAGAATAGTGAAAGAAAAAGAGCAAAAGTTTAGTTTTGGTAAGTTTGATTTTTACGGCAATGGTAAAAAGTCAAACGAGTTTGAAGTAGTCGTAAGTTTGGTTGAAATGAGCGATGGTTCAAAAAGATTTTCGGCAAGCGGAAAAGTGTGGAATCATATACACACAGACATTATTTGTGGCGGACAAATGCTTGACAACGAAAAGTTGCTAGATTTAGAGGCTAACAATAAATTGTTTAGAGAGATAAAGAGGCTATGGAAACTTTATCATCTAAACGATATGCACGCAGGAACACCAAAACAAGAAAAGGCATTAGCAGAGGAATACGAGCGCACAAAAAAGCGTTTAGATTATGCAGAAGCGTGCGCATTTTTGGAAAGCAAAGGATTGCTTATAGATGAACACAATGGCGTGCCATACAAGTATGGCACGCAGTGGCTAACAGAAACCATACCCGAAGAAGACTTAAAAAAAATATACGCCTTGCTAGAATTAAGCGAGGAAGAATTAGAAAACGGAGGTTACCTTAATGTATAATAAAATCATCTTAATGGGCTATTTGACAAAAGACCCACAGCAAAAAAGCATAAACGGCGTTGCAAGCCTTGTGATAGTCAATATCGCTTATAACCATAAGTATAAAAATGCTTATGGCGAGCAGGTGGAAAAACCGCTTTTTATTGACGCAAACCTATGGGGGAGGTTAGGAGAGATAGCCTTGCAATACACGCATAGAGGTAGCAAAGTGCTAATCGAGGGGCGGTTAGATATGGACGAATGGACTGACCAATACGGCAAAAAAAGGCAAAAATACTCTATCGCTACTGAATCAATCAAATTGCTTGACAATAAACCGCGAGAGGATAAAGCGCAAAATAGTCAATCCGCGCAAGAGGTAAGCAAAGAACCTAAGAATATCCCAAAAAGCAATTTAGAAATACAAATCGATGATGATGAAATTCCTTTTTAGCAAAAACCGCGCACGCAAGGGCTTTTGATAGCCTTTGTGCGCGTTTTTGTAAATTTTCGCGCAAAAAATTTTCAAATTTAAGTTTCGTTTAAGCTAAGGACTTGTCTAGCAATGTTTTTTAACAAAAAAATTTAGCGTAATGATTTTTTTGTTAAAAATTATCCGCTCAAATACCGCAAATGCCAAATGATACAAAGAGGTGGCTTTGGGACTGCCCTAATATCTCAACAAACTTCAAAAACTCACACACAAAACATTCCACAAAATACTTACAAGCACATTTTAGAAAAAGCAAAAACATTAAAGCAATAACCAAATGCCAACAAAAAGAATCCTAAGGTATTAAAGTAGCTTTAATTTGCAACCAAGACATTCTTTTTTGATTAAAAAACCTTTTTGATTTTTTATTAGAGAATCTTTGATGAAAAACACACGGAAAGCTACTAAGCAAGATTTTTGGCAAAAAATCGTTTTTTTTTTTTTTTTTTTTTTTTTTTGGTTTCGCTTTTATTATAAAAACTAAATAATCTTATTTTCTCTTTTTTTCCCTTATTATAATAACTATATATGCCCAGAAATCTATTTCCAACCAAGTCTTGCAATACCATTATATACGCTATTGTAGAGTTTTGATAGCCGTGAAACATTTATAAATACGATATTGCAAAGATTTTTTAGCTTTGAAATATCGTTAAAATAGGCAAAGTAAAATTTTGAAAATCCGTGAAACATTCAAAAATACGGGACTTAGTAATGTTTTATGTCTAGCAATTCCGCAAAATAGGATAATGCGATATATTTTTTTGCAAAGATTAAAGATTAGATTTTTTTTTTTTTTGATTTAATGTTTGATTTTGTAAGTTTGATTTAAGTAATTTGTTTGTAGAATGCTAGACAATTTTTTAGAAAAAATGTTTCTTGCTTCAAAAACTTCACAAACTTATGCTTTTCTTAAAAATTAGATTCTCGTGGCAATCCACACTGCAATGCGTAAATAATAGATTGCCACGCATTAGATTTTGCCAAAACGCAAAATCTAAAAAACACAAAAACTAATCAAGCATAAAAACTAATCAAGTGCAAAAATCTAAAAAACAAAAACTAATCAAACACAAAATTTAAAACGCTAGCCCGATATTAAACAAAAATACGCTAGTTTTTGCCGTGTGCATAGAGTTGTTTAATCTTAACTCATAGTTTTTATACAAAGCCGAATGATAATTTCTTGTGTCATTTGCCACTCTTAGCTCGCCACCATTGTATGTATAAAGTGCCTGCATATATTCTACGCTAATCGTCCAAAAATTAAACCGATAGCCTATCCCACCGCCAAAACCTAGCGCACTTCTTATCGGCACGGGAATATCTTTTACCCCCTTATCAAAAAGCCTATATCCATAATCAATAATCCCATAGATTCTAATCCCGCTAAGTTTGATTCCCGCTTGAGAGCCTGCATTTATCATCACTGCGCTTAGGGTTTTTGACTGGCTAGAATTTACCCCCTTAAAATCAGATACATCAAAAATATCTGTGGAGCTAATGCCAATATATGGTGCGATATATGGCGTGATTTTATGTCGCAGTAGTCGCATCTCCGCGCCAAATCTCATCGCAAAGACAAAATTTGCCCCGCTAGAATCTAGCTTGCTAGAATTTGTGATTTTATCTAGCTTTATGCCATCGGTCGCGCCTAAGCCAGCTGTGAGAAAAAGGCTAAGTCTAGGGGATAAAGAATTTTGCTCATCATAGGTTCGTTTGGTTTTGCTAGATTTTGCGTAGCGTTGGTAATAATCGCTCTCTTGGGAATCCAAATCTTGCAAATTTGTGGCAAGTTGGCTTTGCCTAGATTGCGCGATTTGCTCGCAGATTGTGTCGTTGTTGCAGGATTTTGGTGAGATGTCATATAACCTCTCGCAGGCTTCTTGCTCATAAAAAAGGCTTTTGCACGATACGCCGTAATATTGGGTGGATTCTTGTGAGGGGGCGGATAGATTGCCTAGCTCTACGCAGCCTTTGGTAAAATCTTTTGCCTCGCCTAGCAAGCAGGATTTTTTTAATAATTCGATTTTGGTGTTTCTAGCTTCTTGCTTTAATGCCAAAAAATAAAGCCCCCTAGGAGAATTTAGCACGGCGGATTTTTCTAGGTAGTTTTTGTTGTTTTCCTCTTGTCCTAGCAGTGCGCAAGCCCTAGCGTTGTTTGCTTCGCATAGCCGTTTGTATTCGCGGATTCTGCGGGATTTGTCTTTTAGTTTTGAAGCTAGGATTACCGCGCCATCGCCGTTTTTATCGATACTTTTAGAATCCTCATACGCTATTTCAGCGGTATTTTGGTTTTTTTGCAAATGTGCTAAGCCAAACTCATAGATTTCCCCCAAAATAGCGCACGATAGCCCATCATCTAGCGCGCAACCCTGCTTGTATAAATCCCTGCGTTTTAGCGCGTCTGCTTCTACGCTTGCTTGCTTTTGACAGCCTAGCCCTAGCCCTCCATCGCAGGCTTTTGCAAAAAAGCTCTTTGATTTTTGGCTAGATTTTTCGCCTTTTAAGATATTTTGAATATTTTGATTTTGGATTAGATTTCCCGCATATACGCAACCCTCCAAAGTCCCCATTTTGCACCCCTGCTCATAATATTTAAGCGCGATATTGTCATTTTTTGCCAAATCATTTTCGCCATTTTCATATTTTTTGCCCAAACTCACGCAATAATACCCATCTAAATCCCGCGATTTACACAGCTTTTCAAAGTTTGAGATAATGCTAAATTCCCCGATTTCCTCATTTGGCAAAATCTTTTTATTTGGCTCGTATTGGATTTTTATGTAGATTTTTTTCTCATCGCTAAATTTATCTAGCACCTTGTAGCCGATATTTTGCATAGAAGCATAGACTTTTGTTTGCGCGCTTGCCCTGCTCTCTCCCTCGCTATTAGTCCGCTCATCATAGTTTGCCTGCACGCTTGTGCCTAGACTAAGTCGTAGGTTTTTTAGCGCGCGCGCTAGGGCAGAAGCTTCGCCTTCTTTTTTGCTAGCCTCACCTACTGCGCAGTCTTTTTCATCACAGATTCCACTTTTTGCCCATTGTGGTATCACAGAGGCATTTGCAAAGCCTACAAATGCGACAAATAAACAAACTGCGGTTATGGATTTTTTCATTTTATGCCTTGTTTTGCGGATTTTTGTTTTTTCGTTGATTTTGGATTTTGCGGTTTTTGTGTTGATTTTGCATTGATTTTCTTGGTAATTTTTCTTGGGATTTTGCTTGCGATTTTTTTTGGTGGATTTTGCTTTGTGGATTTTTTTGGATTTTAGCGGTTTTTATGCTGCTTTTTGGCAGAACGCGACAAAAGCAAATACCCCGCAAACGCCACCCCACACACGAAAAAAATCGCGCTAAACACCTCAAAATATCCAAATGGTTTGGCAAAATCAAATACGCGCATTCCAAAAATCTCAAATCCCATTTTATGCCTTTTTGCGTTATTTTTCGTGTTTTTTTTAATGTTTTTTTTGCAATGTTTTTATTGTTTTTGCGTGTCGCTTGTGTGTTGATTGCGTGTTGATTGATAAAGTATTGTTAAAAAGATTTTGCGCGTTTGCTAGCGTGCTTTGTTGATTTTGCTTAAAATGCAAAACCCATAAATACTATGTAAAAATCGCATAAATATATAGCGCGGATTATACTAGCTTTATGCAAATTTTATATTTTGTATGTTTAATTTTTGTGGATTTTTTTGATTTTGATTGTGTGTAAAAATGCTTAGCCACAACGCTACTCATAACGCTAAAATCTAGCCAAATTTAACGCCATTTAGCGATAGATTTTATAGCTTCACACGCGCACTTAGCGCACGCGATAGGGATAGCTGGTCTATGTTTTCTAGCCCTATGCCTGTGGGGACGCCTTGAGCGATTTTGCTAAAAGTGATATGGCTAAATTCGCTTAGTTTATCCTCGATAAAAAGCATTACCGCTTCGTTTGCAAGGCTTGGGGAAAAGGCAAAGATGATTTCGCTTACTTGCTGTTGTTGCACGCGATTTTTGATGTGAGCGAAATTGATACTCTCTAGCTCGCCCTCTAGCACCCAATATTTGCCATCAAAATCCCCAATGTCTTCTATGGTAAAAATATCTTTGGCATTTAGCACTACGCAGAGTTTGGAGCTATCGCGGGTTTCATCTAGGCAGATTTCGCAGATTTCATTTTCGCTTACCGCGCCACAGATACTGCAAAAACGCACCGCGCTTATGGAGTTTTCGATACATTGAGCGATTTTTAGGGCTAGGTATTTATTTTCGGTGGCAAGGGTGAAAGCGATTTTGCGAGCGGATTTTTTGCCGATAGTTGGGATTTGCTCTAGGGATTCTACCAATGCGCTAAATCTTGTTAGGGAGCGTTTGTATGAGTGCATTTTTTTCCTTTTTGTGTTGCTTAATTGTTGATTTAGATTTTGCAAAAATGAGATTTTATCAAATTTAGATTCTATTTATGTGCGTTGTCATAGAATCTAAGCAAACAAGCAAATAAAATGATGATTTTACTTGCTTTTAAGTCGTTTTTAGTTGTAAGTTTTGTTTAAGTATTTTGCTTGTAAAATGCCTAAATTTTTATCAAAAATATGCAAAATATGTCTTTTGTGCGAAAAACATTTCTTTAAAGTTCGTTTTATTTAAAAAATGTTTTATTAAAATTGCGTGTTTTTCATACATTATATTTGTGTATTTTTTTGATTTTGTTTTTGGAGTTTTTTTTGGTTTTTTTTGGGTTTTTTTTAGTTTTTTTTTGTGGAAATTTTTAAAAATAGGTGGCAGGTTTTGGATATTTTAGCAAAGATTATAAAATCTACAAAAGCACGGGTGGAGCGAGAAAAGACACAAATCTCTTTTAATGAAATGCGTAGCAAAGCCGAATCTCTGTATAAAATGCAAATCGCGCAATGTGAGCGTGAATCTAGCGTAATTTTAGAAAATGAATCTAGCGTGGATTCGTCATTGCGAGCGAGCGCGGAGCGCGAGCGTGGCAATCCACTAGATTCTAGCATAAAACCGCCCTTTGCGTTTGAAAATGCCCTAGATTCACGCGTGGATTCAAGCCAAAATAGCGTAGATTCGCGCCACACAATGCGCTTTATCTGCGAAGTCAAAAAGGCTTCGCCTTCAAAAGGCATTATCGCCCAAGACTTCCCATATCTCCAAATCGCGCGGGATTATGAGGCTGCTGGAGCGGATTGCATTTCCTGCCTTACCGAGCCAGAGTATTTTTTGGGCGCGGATAGCTATTTGCGCGAGATTGCAAAGGCGGTGAAAATCCCCACTCTACGCAAGGATTTCATCATCGATAGCTATATGATTTATGGTGCGAAAGTTTTGGGCGCGGATTGTGTGTTGCTCATCAGCGAGGCGTTGGAATTAGCGCAAATGGTGGAGTTTTGCGACATTGCCAAATCGCTTGGATTAAGCGTTTTGATAGAATCTCATAGCGAATCCGCCTTGCAAAATGCGCTGCAAACCTCCGCGAAACTCATCGGCGTAAATAACCGCGACTTGCGGAGCTTCAAAGTGGATTTAGGCACGAGCATTCGCCTAAAAAGGCTTGTCCCAAAGGATAGAATCTTTGTAAGCGAATCAGGAATCGCCACAAGAGAGGACATCGCCCTTTTAGAATCGCACGACATAAACGCCGTCCTAATCGGCGAATCCCTAATGCGCAAATCGAATAAAATCCACGCATTAGCAAATCTAAAAGGCAAAAAATTATAAAAGCCATTTTATTGTTAGGACTAGATTAAAAACCAAAGCGTAAGTTGTTTTTGCCATACTGATGACTTTAGCCCCGAAGTATCTAAAATAAAATATCTAAAAATATCGATAAAAATAGAGATATTTTCGCACTCACTCACTCAATATGACAAAGTAAATTCCGTCATTGCGAAAATCTGCGACTTTTGTTAAAAATTGCAGATTCGTGGCAATCTATAATTTTTTAGATTGCTTCGTTGTTTTCGCTTCGCTCAAACTGCCTCGCAATGACGGCAAAATTTACGCCTTGATTCACCACAATCCATTTATTTCGTCTGAATCCCAGCGTCAATTTGTGTATAAGATTCAAGGCATTCGCAATAATCGCACACAGAAAAATAATCTCTTGTGTAAAATTTGACAAAATCACGCGCAGAGACATTGTGATTCCCCCCCCCCCATTTGTAGCGTTTAGGTTAATGCCCTCGCTTAAATTTATGGTGGGATTTAACGCTTTTTCTATATAATACGCCCTCGTGCAGACTAAAAATCGCCCTTCAAAAAGCGAAACACAATCCTTTTGCCAACAACGCCAAAAAGTTCGCTTAATGCCATCAATATCCCTATTTCGCGTAAAAATATCGCCCCTTTGATTCCAGCGAAAATCCTTTGCATTGCGAATAGTTTCAAGTGGAATCTTATGTGCCTCCAAAACTTCAAGCACTTCGTTATATTTTGTCTTATTATGCAACGAGTAGTTTGAGACAAAAACTTCGATTCGGTGGCGATTGCGTTTTAGCGAATCTAGCACCTTTTGGCTTGGGATTATCGTGCCATTAGTTACGATTCGGATAAACAAAATCTGCTTTTTGCTACACGCATAATCCACCATTTCCGCAAAGTTTGCATTTAGTAATGGCTCTCCACCGATGATTTTAAAATCATAAATGTGGCTTACATTTTTTAGCAAGGCATTAAGTCGTGCTTTAAACGATTCTAGTGTCTCATCGTAATGTTGCGCTTTGTTGTAAAGTGGCATTAGCGAACCGCAATCCCTGCATTTTAGAGTGCAACGCGTAGTGATATTAAAATCCATCGTAGGCACAGAGACTTTGCGTGTTAGAAAAAGTTTGATTTTCTCAAATCGCACTATGCGCTTGTGCTTAAATCTGCACAAAAGCCACCGCGCATACCACCATTTTTGTAAGTATCTTGCTTTTAATGCTTCGTGATATTGCAATAGTCTTGCGCTAACTTCTAAATTTCGAATCTTAAAAGTCCGCCACTCTTGCCGTGTAAGTCCTAAATATCGTCTTAACATTTTTTTTGTTCCTTATTATGCTTGGATTTGTTTTTATCATTGCGAGTTTTGCTTGCAAACCCCACATCGCAATTCATTTTGCATTACCTTGCTAATTTTTCTCTTTATTGATGAGTTTGCCTTTGCCAATCCAAGGCATCATCGCGCGAAGTTTCTCGCCCACACGCTCGATTCTATGATTTGCCAAGTTTTTACGCTCGGCGTTCATTCGCGCATAGCCAGCCTTGCGCTCTAAGATAAAGTCTTTGGCAAAGCGTCCGTTTTGGATTTCGCTCAAAATCTCTTTCATTGCCTTTTTAGATTGTTCGTTGATTACGCGCGGTCCGCTTACCATATCGCCATACTCTGCGGTGTTTGAGATGGAGTAGCGCATATCCGCTAGCCCGCCTTGATAGATTAAATCCACAATGAGTTTGAGCTCGTGCAAGCACTCAAAATACGCCATTTCTTCAGGGTAGCCCGCCTCTACTAATGTCTCAAATCCCGCTTTGACAAGGCTCGTTACGCCTCCGCATAGCACGGCTTGCTCGCCAAATAAATCTGTCTCGGTTTCATCTTTGAATGTCGTTTCAATGATTCCGCTTCGCCCACCGCCGATAGCGCACGCATAGCTTAGCGCGATTGCTTTGGCATCGCCTTTTGAGGTGTCTTGCTCCACCGCGATTAAATCAGGGATTCCACCGCCAGCGACAAATTCGCTTCGCACGGTGTGCCCAGGGGCTTTTGGGGCTACCATTATGATTCCCACGCCTTTTGGTGCGGTAATTTGCCCAAAATGGATATTAAATCCGTGCCCAAAAGCGATGATTTTATCCTCGCTTAAATGCGGGGCAATGTCGCGGGCAAAAACATCAGCTTGCAACTCATCAGGGATTAAAATCATTATAATATCCGCTTTTTTGGTAGCTTCAGGCACTTCTAGCACACTAAATCCCTTTGCCTTAGCCTTTTCCCAGCTTTTGCCACCTTTATACAGCCCGATTATCACCTCTACGCCACTATCACGCAGATTTTCTGCGTGGGCGTGTCCTTGCGAGCCAAAGCCGATGATTGCGACTTTTTTCTTTTGGATAAGGGCTAAATCGCAATCCTTATCATAATACACTTTTAACGCTTTTTGTGAAGTTTGAGCACTCATTGCAATCTCCTTTTTTAGGTTTAAATTTTAAAAACAGATTTTGGATTATAGGGCAATTTTGTTTAAATTTGTTTAAGAAGCCACTAAATTGACAAAAATTTCTTAAAAATAGCTAAAAATAACGAATGTAAAAACGAAGTAAAATCTATGCAAAAATAGCCCAAAATCGCTACAAAATCAACATTAAACAAAATAGAGTTAAGAATTTTTAAGTAAAATCTTAGCTAGGTCGTAAAGAGTAAGCCAAAAAAGCATAATCAAAAAAGGCATAAGCCAAACGCGACAAACAAAAACCTCTCATAATAAACAAATTCACAACCACACATAAAAGGCGCAAAATGAAAAAGCAAGCAAAAAATCCAAAAGATTTTATCAATGATTCTGCCAAATCCACCAAAAATCCTACACTTCAAAATCCCACGCTCCAAAATCCCACATTTGATGAAAAAGCCCTAGACAATGAAATCCGCTTTATTTTAGAGATTATGCTAGATATGCTTAGGCAAGTTGATAGCGAGGCTTGCGAGCATTTTTTGACGCTAAATAAAATCCTATTTCAAAACAACGAAACTTCTACCAAGCAGCTAAAAACGGAGCTAGAAAAAATCTCTCAAGCAGGCAAGACGCCTGAAATCATCAAAGCATTTTCGCTTTATAATATTTTAATCAATATCGTAGAAGAGCGGTTTAATATCGATTCAGATAAAAGCCTAGAGCGCATCAAGGCTACTTATGAAGGGCTATTAAAAGAGGGCTTTGATAGAGGGGATTTAGACAAAGTGCTAGAATCTATCTGCTTTTATCCTGTTTTCACAGCACACCCCACAGAATCTAGACGGCGCACATTTTTGGAAGCACACAGCGAAATCACGCAGGATTTGTATAAATTATTTGAAATAGGTGAGCTAAAAGCAAAAGAGCATATTCAATATCGTTTGCGACTTTTGTGGCAGACAAACCTCGTGCGCACGCAAAAAATCGAAGTGCTTTTTGAGCTAGATAATTTGCTTTTTATCGTGGAGAGTTCGATTTTGCCCGCTAGCCAAAAAGTGCTTTGGTATATCGAAAAAATGCTAAACAAACCATTGCCTAGCTCGCCCATACATTTAGGAAGCTGGATAGGTGGCGATAGAGATGGAAATCCATTTGTAACAAATGAGCTAATGACAGAAGTGATGAAAATACAGCATAAATTTATCATAAATTACTACATAAAAAGGCTTGCAAGATTGGAGCGGGAAATGTCGATTAGCACGGATTTTAGCACTATCTCATCAAGGCTAAAAAAATCACTGCAAAAAGAAAGCGGGATTTTGAGTGAAAAAACGCTAGCCACTTATGCAAATGAGCCATTTCGCGCCAAAATCCACATAATGATAAAAAAACTCAATAATCGCTTAGTATTTGTAAATGCCCCCGATAGCATAAACCAAACTTATGCCACGCCTAGCGAGCTACTAGAAGATGTCGAAATGCTAATAGAATGCCTTGATAGCGTATCTAGCAAGTATTTGCGACAATTTAGGCGATTTGTCTTGCTTGGTGGTTTTCATCTTATGCAGTTAGATTTTAGGGAGCATAAAGATATTTTTATCAACGCCATTAGTGAGATTTTTTGCCTGCTAGGCGTTTGTGATAATGACTTTATGACTTATGCAGAATCTAAAAAACTAGAAATCCTTGACAAAGCCTTAGGAAAGCCAAAAATCGAGCTAGGAAGCCTGCTAGAGCGACTAAGCGAAAAAACACAAGTGGTGGTAGAAATTTTTATGCGCATCGCGTGGGGCAAAAAATACATTGGCGAACATATTTTGCGCACTTTTATTTTGTCGATGACGACTGATGCGAGCGATTTGCTAATCGTGCTTTGGTTTGCAAAGCAGACAAATCTATGGAAACCAAGCAAAGAAAATAAAGAGCCAAACTTGCTAGATTCCCTAGAATCTAGCTCAAATGTCGCCACAAACCCTAACAATGTAAAATCTATGCTTGCTAAAACCTGCATAGATTCTAGCAAAATCCCAAAACCCCGCGCAAGAATCGCTATCACGCCATTATTTGAAACCATCGATGATTTGGAGCGCGCAGGGAGCATTATGCAAACGCTTGTGGCAAACAAGCATTATGCGCATTATTTGCGCGACATTGGTATGCGACAAGAGATAATGGTGGGGTATTCGGATTCTAGCAAAGATGGCGGAATCTTTACTAGCAATTATAGTCTTTATGGCGCGATAGAATCGCTAAAAAAATTAGAAGAGCAAATTGGCATTGATTTTGTGCTATTTCACGGGCGCGGTGGTAGCGTATCGCGTGGTGGTGGCACGCTAGAATCAGCCCTTTTAGCCTCCCCGCCAAAAAGCGTGCAAGGATTTCTAAAAACAACCGAACAGGGCGAAATGATAAGCTCAAAATACCTAAACCGCTCAAGTGCGCAGTTTTTCTTATCCTCCACGATGAGTGCATTGCTAAAAAAATCAAGCTATGATTCTTTTTGTGCGGGGGATTTGGGGGTTTTAAATGAAAAAAATTTAGATAACAAATCAAATGATGTATCACAAACCCCCTTAATCAAATGCGCCCTAAGCGATTCACACCATAAGCTAATGCAAAAAATCTCTGCCGTGTCGCATAAAATCTATCGTGATTTGGTATATGAGAGTGCGGGTTTTATTGATTATTTTAAATCCGCTACGCCCATAGCTTTTATCCAACAGCTAAATCTAGGCTCGCGTCCTAGCAAACGCAGGGATACCACGAGGGTGGAGGATTTGCGTGCGATTCCGTGGGTGTTTGCTTGGACGCAAAATCGAGCGATTTTGCCCGCGTGGTATGGGCTAGGTAGCGGACTAGAAGCGATAAATGACATCGCAAAACTACGCGAATGCTATCAACAAAGCGAATTTTTTGCCGCTACGATTAGCAACATTTCGCAAGCATTTTTGAAAGTGGATTTATCTATCGCGGCGCAATATAATAGCTTTGTAGAAAATGATGAAATTAGACAAAGCATTTGGCAAAAAATCTGCCAAGAATACGAAAAAACGATGAATATGCTTGTGGCGATACGCGGGGAGGAAAGATTGCTAGATAGCGAGCCCACTTTGCAAAAATCCATTTTGTTGCGCAATCATTCTGTGATGATATTAAATTTTTTGCAAATCGAGCTTATCAAAAAATATCACAACGCTAGCTATGAAGCGCAAAAAGCAAGGCTTATGGAGCAAATCCACTCCACAATCATAGGCATCGCGCAAGGACTTCGCAATACGGGGTGATTTGCGTTGTGATTTTTGGTTGCACGCTGTTTTTAGGCAGTGTTATGGGTAATGTTAGGCAATGTCAGGCAGTATTAGGCAATGCGCTCTATGCCACAAAATAAAATCTAAATATTTAGAATACAAATGATAAAAGCGAGAAAATATGGCAAATGATTTTGCAAAAAAACGATTTATACTAGGCATTAGCGGGGCTAGCGGAGTGAAGCTAGCTAGGGGATTTTTGGCACATATTGTAAATGATTTTGAAGTGCATATCATAGTCTCAAAAGGTGCGCTAGAGTGCGCAAAATATGAGCTAAAATGCAGTGAAAATGAGCTAAAAACATATCTTTTAGAATCGTGTAATGTAGCAAACGCAAAATCTAAAATAGATTCTAACAAAACAAAATCTAACAAAATAGATTCTACCAAAAGCAAAAAAGTCTATATTTATGATGATAGCGAGATAGGCGCGCCTGTGGCTTCTGGGAGCTTCCAAGCCCAAGCGATGGCGATAATCCCCACAAGTATGGACACTCTAGCAAAAATTTCTTGCGGGATAAGCGATACTTTGCTTACCCGTGCTGCAAGCGTGATGATAAAAGAGCGCAAGACGCTTTTGCTAGCACCCCGCGAAATGCCACTAAATGCAATCGTATGCGAGCAGATGAGAAATCTTGCCACACTTGGCGTTATCATCGCTCCGCCTATCATCGCGTATTATAGCTACCCCAAAGATTTAGCAGAAATGGAAAATTTTATCTATGGAAAATGGCTAGATATTTTGGGAATCAAACATTCGCTTTTTACGCGCTGGGGCGATGAGAAGTAATAAAAAAGGCTCAAGACAACTTAATCTCAAACAAAGGAGCTTTAAGTTATGATTCATACGATGAAAAACAAGTATATAATTCGTTCAAGAATTAGTGAGGCGAAAACAAGAGAGATTCTTAAATATTTCTGCCTTGATATTGAAGCTACAAAAATATCAAAAATCACTCAAATTTCAGAGGGGACACTATGTAAAATCTTTAAGCAGATTAGAATCTTAATCGCAAAAGAATGTGAGAAAACTTCTAAAATGCAAGGCGAAATAGAAATTGATGAAAGCTTTTTTTGCTTCGTTTCACTTGCAAACCACAAGCAGAAGGTGCAAAAAGAGTGAGAGGAAAAAGAGGGCGTGGAGCAGATAAGAAAACGCCTGTGTTTTTGCTTCGCTAATACTTGCAACTGCAAGCAGAAGGTATGCTAAAACGAAATGGTTGCGTTTATACACAAATTGTCCAACATTGTTCTGCGGAGGAGCTTTTGCCTATATTGCGTGATTGTAGCGAGTTGAAAGAATCAATAATTTATAGTGATTATTGTGGCGCTTATGATGGTTTGGTAGATTTTGGTGCAAAGGCACATTATCGTGTTAAAACATATTAAAACATAGCAAAAATGAGTTTGCGCTAGGTAAAAATCACATAAATGGAATTGAAAACTTTTTTGCTTTGCTAATGTTCGCAACTGCAAGCAGAATGGGATATGCCAAACATAGATTAGCTAAATTCAAAGAAATCAAAAAAGAGAATTTTATGCTTCATCTAAAAGAGACAGAATTTAGATAGCCATCACAAAAACCAAAGGACAAGATTTGTATAAAATCTTGTTAAAAATGATAAGAAATAATCCGCTTAAGTTAAATTGAGTCTTTGTGTATTATGATTTTCCATATTTATATCCTACTTCAATATAAATCGTCCTATTGGATTTTCAATTATTAAGTAAATTTTCTCTTTGATTTTATTTTCTTTTGCTTTGATTATGTTATCTCTTAAATCATCATACCATTTACCACTCCAAATGTAATCTACACAATTTGAAACCCTATCTTTTTCTTGTTTAGCTCGGATATAGACATTTTCATATATGAAGCGAAATAAAACTTCGGATTGATTAGCAACCCAAATAATAGGCACTGCTATTGCAGTAAATACTATAAAGCCAACAACACCTGCGAGCGCAAATTTAGCAGCAATTAAACTTGCAATAGTAGTAGCTATGCTTATCCCAGCACCAAGTATAATAGCCTCAAGCACCTTTCCGCCTATTTTAATGATAACACCCTCATTGCCATTGATTTGATATTCCAAAACTAAGTCGATAATTTCAAATGGCAATCCAGCTTTTTTGACTATGATTTTTATGGGTCTAGTTATATTCTTAATATTTGGGTATCTTTCTTCAAAAGATTTTATAAAATTTGTTCCTACACTAGATATATCTCCAAAAACTTTTAGTTTTTCTTGCATTTCTTTTTTCTCTTGGATTGCTTTATCTTTCTCTATTATTTCTTTAGGTATTGCTCCTTTTTGTAGCATAGCTTCTTTTATGCCATCATAAGCTTCTTTATTTTGCATTTTGGTTTCATCGACTTTTTTTACACACATTTAATCGCTCCTTTACTTCGATGTGGGTATCATACATTTTTTGCGTATATGTATCTAGATTGTTTCTATTTTTATTTGTTGTTGCGTATTTATTTCTTGCCATTTCATAGGTTTTATTTCCATCTTTCATTTTTTGTAAAGTGCTATCAAATTGCGCTAAACTACCTAAAATCTTTTCTCTGCTTGGTAAAGCACAAATTTGCTCTTGTGAAAGAAAATGTGTGTAAAAAAATATAAACATTATCTCGAGCGTGGCTTGTAGCACCGCATATCTTTCAAACTCATCATCTTGCTTTGCTAATCTATCAACAAAAAATGATATTTTTTGATTTTTATCGATAAAATCTAAAAGCGCGTTTGTGTTTTCTATCGTGTAGATGCTTTTGTCGCTATATTGTTTCGCCAGCAAAAACCCATAAGAAAAAACATAAACTCTATTTTTTCTAAAAAACGCATCTAAATACAAATCCGATAACCCCAAAAACGAGCTAGCAAGCAAATCTATTTCAAAATCATCAATATATTTATATAGCTCTTTTTGTGTGATAAAAAGGCGATTGGTAATGTCATATTGATTATAAAGTTCTAAAAATTTGGATTCGTCATAGACAATATCTTGCACTTCTATTATCTGCACAATCTCGCTATCACTTTGTATATAATACCACGCTATCAGCCCCAAAGGTCTATGCAAAAATACATAGCAAAAAGCAAACAAAAATATTATGCTAAAAACGATGATTTTATTTTTAGCATTTTTAGCAAACCATAAGTAAAATGTTTTCATTTGGGCGAATCCTTAATAAAATATATCGCTAGTATAAAATCTTTGGTTTGCTTGTTTTGAAAGAGTGTTGCAGAAAAGTTAGATTCGGTATTTGGTTGATGAATAAGTAAGTCATATTTTTTAAAGAAATGCTTTACTTGAGTGGGTGTCATTTCCCCATCTAGTTTTTCTGTATTGATAAATGTAATATGTTGAGATGTTACATAACCATTATAAGCAGAATCTAACATATCACTCATTACAATTTCAGTGTCTTTTCTGTCTTTGTATTCTGTTTTGTTTGCAAACTTTTTTCCCATTAAGTGCCAATAACCATAAGAAGCCATAGCCAATTCAGCATAATCCCTTAAATCATCAATTTGTTGTTTCATTGCATTTCCTTTGTCAATAGATAATTTTTGCCAAAGCTAAAATAAGAATAAATGGATAATAGGCAAATAATACACAAAACATTATTAAATATTTCTTATCCCTTTTTATCACAAGACGGCATAGACTATAAATCAATAATGGTGCAATATCCACGCCAAGCATTATAAAAAAATCACTTGTTCTATCGCTAGGACCAATAGCAGGAGATATAAACCAACCAAACGCAAAGAAAGCAATCCAGCAAGCATAAAATATTTTTAAGATTATCATTTTGTGTATCCTGTCGCAAATATAAATTCTTTTGTAGATTTATTTTGAAATAAAGTTGCAGAAAAGCCTGAATCTGTGTTAGGTTGATGAATCAATAATTCGTATTTTTTAAAGAAGTGTTTGGTTTGAGTTTCTCCAAATTCGCCATTGAGTTTATCGCTATTAAAAAAATCCATTGTTTTATTTGCCATTGTGGTAAAAATATCATTAC
>NZ_JBSIUU010000031.1:0-22743 GCF_053654535.1 Helicobacter sp. T3_23-1056
CTTTAGCTCATCGCATTCTAGTATAGGGCAAAGAAATGCTGTGCTAATGCTAGGCGTGCTAGATTGTATCTGTGCTTTGTCTCTTTTGTTTTGCTCATTTTGCTGAATCGCTTTAGATTCTTTGCTTTTGCATTCTAGTTTGATATTTAGGCTAGAATCTAAAATTGAGTAATTTAAGATTGTAAGTCTATGGTTGTTTAGAAAAACTTGGAGGGTTTGATTTGTGGGATAGATTTTGGTTTTGTTGTTTGTTTGGGTGGAATTGTTTGAATCTAACGAATCTAAATTATTGTTTTGGTTGCTTGAATCTGCATTTGAATCTTGTGAATGTGAATTTGATTTATAAGATTCGCTTGAATCCAAATCTGATTCATCGTATTCTAAATAATAAATAGGCTTTGATTCGTCTAAATCGTTGTTTGAATCACTTGAGTTTTGTGAATCATTAGAATCTAAATATCCAAAGAAACATTCATTATATGGCATAGTAGATTCTGTGCCACCTGTGAGTAAAGTAGAATAAAAAAATATTTGCGTATTTACAGAATGCAATAAATCTAAAGAGATTCCATAATCACTATAATTTTTGACTAATTCATAAATATCAATTATTGTATTATGCTTTGTAAAAATATCGATTTTAGTTTGATTGTTTTCATTGTAAATGTGGATAAGGTTACTCATTGAGGGTTTGGAATCTAAATCAGTATTTAGATTTGTATCAACGCTAGAATCTAATCGCGAATTTGGATTTAATTTTGCGCTCTTGTAAGAATTTGTTTTTAATGCCAAACCATTTGAATCTAAAAATATAATTGTCCTAGATTTATCATTCGTTTGCAAGATTAAATCATTTGTAGATTTATCATTTTTATCAAATCTATTTTGCGTTTTAAATTCTCTTGCCTTTTTTTCCTGCTCTTTTTGAATCTCATTTAATCTTGCCTCCCTTTGTTTAGAATCTAAATCTTTTAATTCCGCATTTATAGAATCTAACTCTTGTTTTTGTGCTTGTGCTTTTTGCTCTTTTATTTGCATTATGGATTTGTAGAGGGCTTTGCGGGAAGTTAAATAAGAGTCGCTTAATGATTCTTTGTTTGCAATAAATGAGAGATAAAAAGATGAGTTGTAGTTATAAAAACTCATTAGTTCGTTATCGCTAAAAATATTTTTGTTATTGCTATCTACTTCTATGATATTATCACACTGATATAGGGCGTTTAGAAAAGCAATGTTAGAATCTTTTGTGATAGAGTCAATATCATTTTGCGTTAAAAATCTATGAATAATATTCATTTTGTTTGTCCTATTTGCCACAACTGTTCTCTAATACTTTGTATATTTTTTAAAGTGTTATTATCAGGGAAAGTATCAATTAAAGATTTTGGTGCTGGATAGCCATTTATTAGGATTTGACGCCTTGCATTGTTTTGTATGTTTGTCATTGTTTTATGACAATGAGAAGTGCTAAAATATTCCCTTTGTTGTGGTGTTAGAGATATTGAAAATTTTTCAATGTAACTGCCCATATTATTTATTAGCTCCTCTGCTTTTTGACTTACCCACCAAGATATACTAACGCCTATCGTAAGCACAACTATTCCAATTATTGTTGCTCCAACGATGCTCATACCAGCTATTGCTAATGCTATAAATGTAATAATTGCAGCTCTTATAGAAGTCGCTGCGCCAAACTCAAATATTTTACTTTTAATAAAGGATGCTCCAACCTTAAGTGATACTTTTATCCCATCACCTGTTTTTTCATATTCGATAACTGCATCAATAGCAGTAAGTTGATTACTAACTCTATTGATAATAAGTTTGAATGGTTTTATAACAGAATCAAGTTTGGTAGATAACTGTTCGCCTATACTAGAAGCATTGCTTATAATGCCCAACTTATCATTTGCTTCTTGTATTTCTTGCTGATACTTGCTGTTGTTTTTGGTGTTTTCTCGCAGTTGCTTCATATCAGCTTCAAATTTTTCTTGCTCCATTTCTTTGAATATTTTTATAGCAATAGCATCAATATCCGTCTGCTGTAACGCATTTTCAATGTTTTTTAATTCCCAAAAATTGATTTCTGCATTTGGTTTTTCTAAAATTTGTATTGTTTCGCTCATTTGCAATCCTTTAGGTTGGTTATGATTTTATCTATATTATTGCGATTTTCCTTTATTGAATGTTTATATGTGTTAATTCCTTTTTCGTATTCCAATCGCACTGCTTTTATGCTAGATTCATCAAAATTATTGTTAGAATCGCGTAGCTTTTGTTCTAGTGAATCTTCAAACCAAGATAAATTATATTCTACACCGTTTAAACTAAATGTTATTTTGTCTATCGTTTGTTTGTTAATGTAGCAGGTATTATTATATATGTCAGCCATATACAGCTCAACAAGGGAGGCATAATCAGCAATCACTATAAAATCATAAAGAAGTAATCTATATATGGGGTATTTGTTTGTCTTTTGCGATTCTAAAATCTTTTGTTCTAAGAAATCAAATAATTCATCATACCAACCCTCACGCTCTCGATTAAGCAAAATCATAGATTTTTGACTAGGATTTAATTCTAATTCCTTAAGAAAAATATTATTATTTATGTGCAGTTTTTCGATCGTAGCTCTTTGTGCCTGTCCTATAAAATGCCTTTCATTGTATGAAGCAAAATAAGAAATGTCAAATTTGGTAAGAAAATCTACATTTTCGATAATCTTTTTTACATCGGCTAGATTTTGCTTGATTGTGGCGTTTATTTGGGTTTTGTCATACGATTCTTTTGTAAGATTTTGGATATTTTTTCGCTCATTTTGCGCGTCATTTTCATACCATTTTACAAATGGCGCAAGTTCGCTTTTTGCTTTGTCTGTGGCATTTTTCAGCTCATTTTTTGCTCCAAAATACCACGAACCAAGCGAAACAATAAGCGCAATAAAAAACGCTAACAATCCACCATAAAAACTTACTTTTTTGATATAGTTGCCATTGAAGTTTTTTGTCATTTATATAGCCTTGATTTGAAAATATTTTTTATGTGCAACATTATACCATAACCAACCTTAAAACACTTTAAGCAGGATAGTATTTAGCCTCACTTCATTTTCTTTACTCTCATCTATATCCCTTACATAATCCCTTTGCAAATCCATAAACCTACCATAGCCATATTTTATCTCATCATTATTTCGTTTTTCTTTTAGTATTTTAGAGATAAACTTTGGAATCTTTTTAGGGATAATTAGCATATATTCATACATACTATACGCCACCCTAATGCTAAAGATTCTATAACTAAAATGTTTTTTATCATAAATGTGCGTTAATGATTCTAGGACAGATTCTAAGACATTATTGTTAGCTAAATCATTTGGAAAATCATCGTTGCTTATAGATTCAAAGCTAATATCTAGTGATTCATTTGCATTATAAAAATTAGCTTGGCTAGATATTTTAGATTCACTAGATTTTCTATTTTCATAAGAGCTAGGTGTAAAGTAAAACTCATCTAATCCATCATAAGCAGTGATAATTGACAAAATAGGAATACTAAAATCTATATTAGATTCTAATACTTCTTTAGAATCTGCATTATTATTACTTGGCTTTGGAGATTGAATCTTTAGTGTATTTGGCTTTGGGGTGCAAATTATTGGGAATCCTTTATCACTAAATACACCACTAACACATAAATCTTGCATTATAGGATAATCATTGTTGTATTTTTTTAATCCCCTAGCATTTGGGAGAATCAGTGCTACTTGAGTGCAAGGACTAGGAATCCCTGCAATATTATTAGGACAATTTAATATGGGAGAGTAAAGCAAATCAGATTCTAGCATTATGGGCGAATCTTTGCTAGATTCATCTTTTGTTTTTGCTTTGATGGTTTTTCCTATGTTTGAAGTAAGTTTGACTTGTCCTCCGTGAGTGCATTTTAGCTCATCACATTCTAATATAGGGCAAAGAAATGCTGTGCTTATACTAGGTGTGCTAGATTGTATCTGTGCTTTGTCTCTTTGGGCTTGCTCATTTTGTTGAATCGCTTTAGATTCTTTGCTTTTGCATTCTAGTTTGATATTTAGGCTAGAATCTAAAATTGAGTAATTTAAGATTGTAAGTCTATGGTTGTTTAGGAATATTTGGAGGGTTTGAGTAGAATCGTTTGAATCACTTGAATCTAAATCCACTTCATCATATTCTAAATAATAAATAGGCTTTGATTCGTCTAAATCGTTGGCTGAATCTGCATTGTTTGAATCATTTGAGTTTTGTGAATCATTAGAATCTAAATCCCCAAAGACACATTCGCTATATGGCATAGTAGATTCTGTGCCACCTGTGAGTAAAATAGAATAAAAAAATATAGAAATATCATACTCTTGCAATGTTTGTTTGTTTTGATTTGTAAGTGTTTTTATTTGACTAAGTAAATCATAACAATCAATGCAATCATTATTGTAAGTGAAAATAAAAATTTTATCTTTTTGTTTATCGTAAAAAAGTTTAGATTCTAAAGAGCAGAACGATTTGGAGCTATTTTTATATGAATTTAATGAAATAATTAAAGGATTTTTTGCATACATTGCTTCTTTAGTCATAGCTAAAAATGCTTGTTGAAACTCACTCATATTATCTCGCTTTGTTGGTAAGAATTACGAATTTGCGTAGCAATATTTGTAAAATCTTTGTATAAGAATAATTCTGTCATATTATCTTCTTGTAAAATTTCTTGGTTATTTTTATCTACCACAATAAATGGCTGACATTTGATAAATGCTCGTATATCAGTAATATTACATTGCTTGTTTGCCAAATTATCAAAGTAATCTCTATCTAGGATTTTTGTATATATTTTTGATTGTTGTAGTTGTATAATCGTGTCTATTTGTTTGTCTTTATCAAACTTTTGAATGCCTTTATCATATTTGTTATGTGCAATGTGGCTAATTTCACTTAAAAGATAATCTAATGAATATTTTTCATCGGTTAATGTTGTATTTGACCTTTGGAATGTATTGCGTCTAATATTTCTCTCTTTTTCTGTGTCGTTTGGTGTTCGTAATGAATTTTCAATCCATTGTATAAAACCATTAAGATTATCTATCGTATTAGCAATATTTGCATTTGCATATCTATTGACATTAAAATCTAATTCTAACAAATAAGCATAAAAATATAAATACTGCGTCAAAGGAAGTATAGCATGATTAGGGTATCCTAAGTTGATAAGATGCAGGGCTTCTGTGTTTTTATAATCTAATTTGTCATTTATATTTAATCCCAATCGCATTCCTAAACTTGTTATTGTAGAACAAAAAATAGTCTCAAATAGTTGCGGCACTGAATACAAAAAACAATCATCACACATATCTACGATTACAGATTCTATATGGTGGATTTCTACGCCTAGATTTTCACCTCTTCGCGCTTTTTTGGCATTTATGCCTAATTCACCAAATATTTCTTTATCTTTATTGACTTCCATAACCCTAATAATGTCATCAGTGTTTTCTTTACAACCGCTTTTTGCAAGGTTTGCATCAATAGTTTTTCGTGTGAAACCATTGGGGTTAAAAAGTTTTGCAATACCTTTAGCCAACTTACATAATAATTTCCAAATAATCCCAATAACGCGTAGAAATTTTACTAACACAAAATCTATGATATTTCCAAGCCCCGGTGAATTATAAGTGTAAATCTCTTTGACTACTAACGGATAAGTCAAGCAAAAAACTTGAGCTAAATGCCCTCCTAGTGAATGTCCTGTAAGAATGATTTGTATATTATGTTGCAAAAAATATTCTTTTAATATTGTTAGATTTTGTTTACTTGCATTGCTTGAATCTGTTGAAGTATTGTTATTTGATTTAAATGAATGCGAATCTATATTGCTTTGACTGCTATGATGGACATAGATATGTCCTAACATATTCACAATAAGATTTTGTAAATTTACCACTTGAGATATAGCTATACCAGAAATAGCAAGTTGCATATCTGCAAATACATCTTTATAATCATTTGTCCCCCTAAATGCGATAATATAATTAGCGTTTAGTTTATCATAAAATATTGTCGCAGAAAATCCACGCTTATCATAAGGAATATGTAGATTTTTATCATCAGGGATATGCCCGATTAAAGTATAGCGTTCAAAAAATCGTTTAGCTTGAGTGGGAGTGAAGTCGCCTTTGAGAAATTTATCGTCATACCACGAATTTTTTATTTTTCCATTTTCATCTTTGTAGTATTTGTATTCTATGTTTAGAATGTCGGCTGGAGTAGGAAAGGCTTTACTCCATTGCTTATCGCTAGGATTATTTTTGTGATATATATCTCTAAAATAACTTAATTTTTTCTCATCTTTGTTTGTATTAGGTTTGAAATTTGGACTAGCATAGTGAAAATACCCATAACTTGCCTGTGCTAATTCTGCGTAGTCTCTTAATTTTTGTATCATCTTTTTATTACTCATTGTCAATTCCTTTCTATGCCATATTTATCATAGAAAGAAAAGCAACCTATCCTCCCACCACCGAAAGAAAATCCACTTCCTTCATTGCCTTCTAATGTTGGTCTTAAATCTCGCCAAGTTACTCTCCAATATGGTCTAACTTTTATTACATTTCCAAACGAATCTTTGGTTATATCAAAAGATAAATTTACTATCAGTCTGTCATTTAGCCATTTCTCATCGAGCATATAATTAAAATCATTAGGTATGGGCACACCATTTCTTTTGTATTGGTATGGCGTAATTGTATTTAACATAGTATCCCAATCTAATTCATAGTATGTGAGCATCTTATTATAATATTCCTCATCAAATTTGCCACCTCTAGCTTGATATATTTCAGGATCTAATTCACACAATTTCTTAAACTCCCAATAACTAGGCTGAAATGAAAAAGGCACGATAAACCACGAGCCACAGCCACTAAAAAACAACGCCACTAAAAACGAAATAAACACAGCCCACATTTTCACTCTTTTTCCCCAAATCTAGTTTAAAATTTCATATAAAAAATTTGGATTCTAACCTAATGTCGCTTAACAAACCATTAAAGCTAAATCTATCATAGATTCTAACACTTCTTTAGATTCTGCATTATTATTACTTGGCTTTGGAGATTGAATCTTTAGTGTATTTGGCTTTGGGGTGCAAATTATTGGGAATCCTTTATCGCTAAATACACCACTCATACATAAATCTTGCATTATAGGATAATCATCATTATATTTCTTTAATCCCCTTGCATTTGGGAGAATCAACGCTACTTGAGTGCAAGGACTAGGAATCCCTGCAATATTGTTAGGACAATTTAAGATAGGCGAGTAAAGCAAATCAGATTCTAGCATTATGGGCGAATCTTTACTAGAATCATCTTTTGTTTTTGCTTTTATGGTTTTTCCCACATTTGAAGTGAGTTTGACTTGTCCTCCGTGAGTGCATTTTAGCTCATCACATTCTAATATGGGACATAGCAATGCTGTGCTTATACTAGGCGTGCTAGATTGCTTCTGTGCCTTGTCTTTTTTGTTTTGCTCATTTTGCTGAATCGCTTTAGATTCTTTACTTTTGCATTCTAGTTTGATATTTAGACTAGAATCTAAAATTGAGTAATTTAAGATTGTAAGTTTATGGTTGTTTAGGAATACTTGGAGGGTTTGATTTGTAGGATAGATTTTGGTTTTGTTGTTTGTTTGGGTGGAATTGTTTGAATCTTGTGAATGTGAATTTGATTTATAAGATTCGCTTGAATCCAAATCTGATTCATCACATTCTAAATAATAAATAGGTTTTGATTCGTCTAAATCGTTGTTTGAATCATTTGAGTTTTGTGAATCATTTGAATCTCTTGCACTTAAATTTGAATCTGAATCCTTTGCATTGTGATTTGCATTTGAATCATTAAAGTTTGGATTCTCATTTGAATCTAAATCCCCAAAGAAACATTCATTATATGGCATAGTAGATTCTGTGCCACCATTTAGTAGCACTCCACAAAAATAGATTTTAGATTGCAAAATATCTATGCCTTTAGATTCTAAAGTTTGTATGTCGATAATCTCCCCACCATAAGCAAAAATATTTTCTATTGTTTTATTACTAGGCATTTGCAACCTTTGATATTTCATTTTTGGATAGATTTTTAGTGAGTTTATGATAGTTGCTACTCCAATATTTATCGCTTTGTATTCCTGCTAATACGCTTTGATAAAATTCATTTCTAGCGTCTTGATATTCACTTGTTACATTGCCATAGTCATATTTATGATAAAGTCTTTGTGAAAGTGTTTTATCGTTGGGGATAAAGATAAAAGGTGCAAATTTACATACTGAAAAATTATAAGCAGGGTTGCTTAAATCAATCTCTTTTAATATTGTAGGCTCATAATCATTGCTAGATTTTAATGTTTTTACTTGTTTATCTTGTTTGTCCCAATAAATAAATTCAAAATCGCCTTTTAAGTTTGTGTCATTTGCCTTTGATATGATTTTTTCTAGCATATCATTTAGTTTGCCATAAATACTTTGGAGTTGTAATTTGATTGTGTAAAAATGTTTGATGCTATTATAGTATTTATCGTCCATACTTTCTGTGCAATGAGCCTGTATTGTTTGCTCTAGTATTTTGTAATCAATATGACAAATATAGCTATTTTCTATCATACTTCTAGCCCACATTCTAAATGCTTTTGCACCTTTTATGGATTTTAGATTTTCATCGATTGCTTGGAATTTAAGGAAAGCGGAATGGATAGAGCGCATAGCGTTAAACTTGTTTAGCAAAGTATTCATATTCCTTGAAACATTTGGAATGTCAGCATCTGGTATCCACTCATTTATATCTATGACTTCTAATCCTATGGAATCTAGCTTATGTAAAGCCCAAGTGGTGCAGTTGTAGTATGGTGTGCTATTTACAGGGTTTGAATTATAGTATAGATTTTCCTTTAAAATATCAATGCTTTTTGTTAATTTGCTGTCATCTTTTTGCAAATTACCATTTCTATCTTTCGTTTTTTGCACATCTTGTTTTATTGATTTTAGCAACATTTCATATTGTTCTTTTGAAATTTCAAAAACACAACGATGATTTTTACTAAAGCTACTTTTTGTTCTTTGTGCGTATTCATATATTTGTTTATCATTATTCCATTTTGGCACAAAATGATTATATTGAAAAACTTTCCCCCAATAGTTAGTTGTTCCATTAACAGATGCGAATCCGTAAAATCCATCGCTAAATTCAATAGATTCAAATTTTTCATACCATTTAATTTCTTCTTTTTCAAATATTACTATTTTGCCAAGAATATCATTCCAATATTCTATATTCTTTTCAAATACAAGTTTATCTAACTCATCAGGGTGTTTTCGTGTCAAGCCCAAAAATGTATGCGGTATTCCTTCTCGTATCGGGTGAATATAAATTGTTACGAAATATGACATAAATAATCCTTATTTAATTCCATCTCTATTTGCAAATTCATAAGCCAAAAACCACCACAAAACCGTCAATAATATAAAAACACAACAAAAGCTAGATTTGTAAATTTTGTATTTTATTACTCCATTCTTGGTTAAATAAAATAATATTGCAGGTATTACAAGAGAAAGAACGCTAGATTCTAATGCCATATCGTAAAAGTCATAATAAAATAATGCCAAACCACCGGGCTTTCCAAGCGAGTAATAAATGTAATAAAGCGGTTTTATAAAAATCACAACAGACGCCACCATAATCCAAAAGCAAATAAAGCAATCAAGTAAAAATTTGCCTACACTAAATTTTTGATTCATTTCGTCCCCCTTATTGCAAATATAAATTCTTTGGTAGATTTTTATTTTGAAATAATGTTGCAGAGAAGCCTGAATTGGTGTTAGGGCAGTGTTTGAGTAAATCATAGCGTTCAAAGAATCGCTTTGCTTGAGTAGGGGTGAAGTCGCCTTTGAGTTCGTGCGTATTAAAGAAAGTGCTATCGTCTGTTTTGTATCCATTATAATCCATATTCAATATGTCGGTTGGCGTTATTTCTGCCCCCTTTTTATTACCATATTTATCGTCTTTTTCAAATTTTTTGCCTATCAAATGAAAAGGTCCATAACTTGCCCACGCTAATTCAGCATTGTCTTTTATTTTGTTTATTATCTCTTTATTTGTCATTGTTATTTTCCTTTATTTAAAAAATCTCTACAATAAAGCGATCGCTCACTCCAATAAAATCCAGAACCCTCATTGCCTTCAAGAACAAAAAATCTTGTTTTCCAAGCTCCGGTAATTTCCATATCAGTGATATTGTCTCTATTGAAGTTGGATTTATCGCTATAAATCCAAACACTCGTATAAAGTCTATGATTCATTTGTTTTTCTATAAGTTCTGCCATATATTCACGCACATTTGGCAAACACTCCTTGTGTCCATCTTTACACAAAAAATATTTATATTCATTTATTTTTTTCCAATCAATATCGTCTAGAACATCTAGGCTCATATCATAATACGCTAGCATTTTATTATATTTTTCCTCATTATTTGGCAATTCATTCAGCTTGCATAATTTCTTAAGCTCCCAATAGCTAGGCTGTAATGGGAAAAGTATGTAATATGGTATTATGCCAGAAAAATAACCAGCCATTAGCAATATTACAACTATAAAACCTACGAAAAATTTAAACATAATTTATCCTTTGCCTCTTTTGCCTCTTTAACACTTTGTGCAACATTTTCGTCAAACTTATTACCCACCAAATGAAAATATCCATAACCAGCCCAAGCAAGTTCTGCGTAATCTCGTAATTTTTGTATTTGTTGTTTATTGCTATTCATTTTAGTCTATCCGTAAAAAAATTACTTGGTATATTATCTTTGCGATAAAAATAAGAACAATATAATTTTTCGTCAAAATACACTCTAAACTTCATACTTCCTTCATTTCCATATATTTCCATATTATAAGTCTGCCAATTAACTTCCAAATACATATCTTTGATTTTATCAAAAGTTAATATTCTATCAGATTTTGATTCTATAAAATCATCATTGTAATGTATATCTACACAAACATCAAATCTCTTTGTATATTGTGGCTTACATTTGAAATATTTTTTGCTTTTTCCTTCTTGCAAAAAATCATCTACATCGCCCAAACTCTTATCAATATATTTCAATATAATATTATATTTCTCTTGTGTATTTGGCATATAATTTATTTCACACAATCTCTTAAACTCCCAATAGCTAGGTTGCAACGCATAAGGCGTATAATATAGCGGAATCCCTATGAGATAGATTATCCAAGCTATAAACAAAGTCAAAATAATCTTTTTAGGTTTTAGGTGTTTTTTGATTTGCATTTGTCCTATATGCCTTTTATAAATTGAAATTCATAAAACCTCTAGATTATAGCCTAGCATTACTTAATAAACCATTAAAAAGCTAAATCTGTTTTGGTGCATTTATCTTTAGCGTATTTGGTTTTGGGGTGCAAATTATTGGGAATCCTTTATCGCTAAATACTCCACTAGCGCATAAATCCTGCATTATAGGATAATCATCATTGTATTTTTTTAATCCCCTTGCATTTGGTAATATTAAAGCAATTTGACTACAAGGACTAGGAATCCCTGCAATATTGTTAGGACAATTTAAGATGGGAGAGTAAAGCAAATCAGATTCTAGCATTATGGGTGAATCTTTGCTAGATTTATCTTTTGATTTTGCTTTTATGGTTTTTGTGCTATTTACTCATATAGTTTAAAGTGCATATAATATGGCTTTGGCGCAAGATTCCCAAGCACCATTCCATAGCCTAATCTTGCTACACTTTTATCGCCTAAAATCAAACTCATTTTATTGCTATGGTTGATTTTTAGATACAAATCCACGCAAAATTGATGATTTGTAAGAAATAAAATGCTTTCTTTTAGCTCGTTATATTTATGCCCATTTGGCAGATAAGTTAATGCCATTTCATAGCTAATATTTTTGATAAAAATGCCTATTTTGCTTTGATGAGATAGAAATGTCTTTCCTAAAATTAGATTTTTACCTAGCGTATTGTTTTTTATGCCTAGTTTGTTTTTTTGGATAGGGGCGATGAATATTTGATGAGGTAAATTTTCGACAATAAATAATTTATCACGCAAATTAAAATTATTTTGCAAAATACGCTGTATATAATATTTTGGGCGAGATTTGCTTAAAAGCAGTGGTGCAAATGGCAGATAACTTTTAGCTATTTTATTGTCATTTATTCCCAACATCGAAAATAAAATCTTTGAGATAGAATCGCTAAAATCTTTATTAAAACTTCTAGGATAATTTTTTAGTCTAGTAGTTTCAAAAAATAGCCAAAGAATGTAGTGATTAAAAAAATCAAAAAGCAAACTCCAACCATACCCACCATCGTCATTTTTTGTGAGTTTATCTAGCATATATGATGGCAGTTGGGAAGTATTGCCTTGTAATCCCATAAAATTTACCATTATTTCAATTAAAAATTCTTTGTCCTCTTTGACATACTCGATTTCTTTGTGCGGGTGTTTTAGGCTTTTATTTGTGCGCAAAAAAATCTCATTTTTATCGTATTTTTTAAGCAATTTATGCAAGAGTTTATAAAACGAAAAAGAATCTAAATTATTCATAATGATGCTTTTTTGCCACGAGTGGCTGGATAATATAAAATCTCATTGCTATCTAGGCATTTGATTTTTAGCTCACAAAATGAATTTATGCTTACAAAAGAAGCAAAAAATTTAGATATAACAAGTCCTAGCTTATACACATCGCCGAGTGAGTAGAAATTAGAATCTTTTATACTCATTATGCAAAGTGTGCCTTTTTTTGTGATAGATTCATCGATTAAGTAAGTGGATTTGGATTCTATGTTGATTATGGATTGTTTTAGTAGTCTGTAAGTTTGTTCATTGTCTTTATCGTTAATAAAACTATAACTCTCCAACACCCAAAAAAACGAAGAGAGGCTAAGTATATTTTGGTAATTAAAAGACAATATAGACACAAGCCTCCAAAGCAAAGTGCCATCAATACTGCATTCTCTCATTGCACTTGGAATCGTAATATTTTTGGTTAGCACATTTTGTAGTTTAATGTTTTTTATGTCGCCTAGTTTTAGTTTTGAGGGCAGATTCTTATTGCAGCATAGCGCATCAATGGTAATAATTTCATTGTAAGAATAATTAGAAAAAAAAGCAATCTCTTTATATGACTCGCCTCTAGCGTTTGTTTTGGTGCTTAGAGCATAAAATTCCTCTTTATTGTCCGCCAAAAAACCAAATCGCTCAAAGCTATGGTAGTTTTTTAAGATTCTGCGTCCGCTATTGCTATTGTGTGCCTTTACTTGATTGATTTGGACTACTTCATAGCAATCCAAATGCCCCCTATCCACAAAAATCCTATAACCATCTTTTGTGTGGTCATTAATGATAGATTCAGTATTTTTGGGAAAAATATTTATGATTGGTGTCCCGCCCAAAGAAAATAGATTTTCCCTAACAATGCAATTTTTTGGAAAAAATCTATTAAATTTAAATTGCAAATTAAACCGTGTGCCTTGAGTATCTTTTAAAATGTCTAATCCATCAATTTTGATAAAATTAAATTTTTCGGGGATAAAAAAATATTCCCTAATTAGCGAAAATGCCTCAAATCCCAAATCATCATAATGCAAACAACTTTCAGTAAAATCTAATCCTATGGGATTGACATTGCTAGGATTTAGCCTAAAAGATTCGGCAGTATCGGGGGAGGTAATTTTGATTTCCTCCAAATAATGACACATAAATAAAAGCAAAGTAGATGAAGTGTATAACTCATTGCCAAGATAAATATGCAAACAATCAAGCCCTATATCACAAATTTTTAAGTCAGGTTTATTGATTTGTAATTCTAAATTTAGTGCGTGATATTGTTTTTCTGTGTGTATAAATGCTTCTTTTATTTCTAACGGATAGAGATAAACATCATAAATCGTCCTAAACTCACACTCGGTTTGCTTAATTGGCGTAGAGTATATTTGTGTGCCTTTAGGAATGATGATTTTGTTTGCTTTGCTATCCTCGCTCAAATGAAATTCTTGCAAACATAAAGATGGCAAGGGATTTGTATAATTAGGTGCAATAATATTTAATAGCGATTCGGCAATATATGGGATATTATGCTCCATTTCTTGATGAATCTTAGCAGTAAGCACGGCAAGATTTTCAATAATGCGCTCAATATCTGGGTCTTTGCTATCAGTGGCTAAAAATGGTGCAAGTTTAGGGAATTTTCTAGTAAAATGCTCCCTAGTTTTATAAAGGTGAGCAATCTCTTTTTGGTAGAAAAATACATCTTCATTATTCAACTATCTAACCTTTATTTTATGATTATTTAACTTCACAATGTCTGTCATTTTTAAATGCAATCTCTAAGCTAAACTCTCTAAATGCGTCTTCTACAAAATTGCATTGCAAAAAAAATGAAATTTGCCAAGGGCTTAGGGAATTATCATATCGAATCGATAGCACTCTAATTCTTTGCTCGTATTTGCTTATGACAAAATGAATCTCTCTAGCCATTTTAAAGCACAAATCACCAGCATTAAGATTAGATTCTACGACATTATATAATCCCAAATCATTAACAATAACACAATCATCTAACTTTGTATTGAGCAAGACTTGAATGTTGTTTTTTATGTCGTCAAATTCATTTTTATGATAAGGAATATTTTGATATTGCTCATCTAATTGGTGGATAATCTTATCAAGCAATGACATTTTTACTCTTTGTCTAATTTACCCACTAATGATAATTCAAAATTCCCTCCCATATATTTAAAATGTGGGCGCACACTAAGTGCTATTTTATACCAGCCCGGCTCCCCTGCTACATTTTCCACTTTGATTTGAGCTCCTCTAAATGGTCGTCTGCTTCGCACTTCAGCAGGTGGATTTTCTTGGTCAGAGATATACTGCCTCACCCACTCATTAAGCCCATTTTCTATGTCTGTGCGCTCTTTCCAGCTACCGATTTCTTCTCTTTGCAAAACTTTTAGATAATGCGCTAGACGCGAAATAAGAAAGATATATGGCAACTGCGTTCCTAGCCGATAATTTGTCTCTGCTTCTTTGCCCTCTGGTGTGTTTGGAAATACTTTTGGCTTTAGCGCGGAATTAGCAGAGAAAAACGCTGCGTTATTGCTATCACGCCTTAAGGTTAGTGCGATAAATCCAGCCTCTGCTAGCTCATACTCGCGTCTATCTGTGATAAGCACTTCGGTTGGGATTTTGGATTGTATAGTGCCAAAACTTTCATAAAGATAAGTTGGCAAATCTTTTACGCTTCCACCACTTTTAGGACCGATAATGCTACCACACCATCGATATTTGGAAAAGCTCTCTGTTAATCTTGTGGCAAAAGCATAGGCAGAATTGCCCCATAGCAAATGATTGTGTGAATTATGGACATTTTCTTTGTAATTAAAGGTTTTAATGGGATTGTCTTCAGGGCTATAAGGGGAGCGTGTCAAAAATCTTGTTACCATAAGCCCTACATATTTGGAATCCTCATTTTCTCTAAAAGTCCGCCACCTAGTGTATTGAGGACCTTGAAGTAAGCCATCTAAATCCTGCAAACTTGCTAACTCCGAATAATCCTCAAGCCCAAAAAAGCTAGGCGCACAAGAAGTCAAAAAAGGCGAATGACTCATTGCTGCGATACTAGCCATTTTATTTAAAAAAGTCATATCGGGGCTATTTATACCAAGCTGATAATCCCCTATGATAGCACCCACAGGTTCGCCACCAAATTGTCCATATTCTGCGGAGTAGATATTTTTATAAACCGCGCTTTGGGTAATATCAGGGTTGTTTTCAAAATCCTCTAATATTTCTTCTTTTGTCGCATTTAGCAGACTAATTTTAATATTTTCATTAAAATCTGTGCGTTCCACCAAAAAATACAAGCCTCGCCACGCAGATTCTAGCTTTTGAAATTCCTCATTATGCAACACTTCGTCCATTTGTTTAGATACCAAATCATCAATATGGGCTATCATCTCATCTAGGGCGAATTTATTGATTTTATCCTCCATATTGTCATCTTTGACAATCGCGGAGATAAATTCTGCTACACCCCTTTTTGCTATGCTATAACTTTCATCATTTTTTGCATACTTGCTTTTTTCCATAATGCTTTCGATGATTGGCGTGTCGATCACCTCTGTTTCTACGATATTTTCTTGTGCCATTATTTATTCCTTGTTTTTGGAGTCTTTGTTTTGTTGAGAATCTTGGCTAGATTCTTCTGCTTTTATTTCTAAAAGCAATTTTTCTTTGGTTTTTTCGTCTTTGAGGGCGTTTAAAACAGCTTTTCTAAAATCTGGTATATTGCCCATAGGACCTTTTAATGCCATTAACGCTTCTCGTAGTTGCAAAAGCTTATTTAGCTCTGGAATCTGCCTTGCAATGCTATCAGGCGAAAAATCTTTCATACCTGATATTTGTAGCTTTACATCTAATTCCTCCGCACCCGTGCCTAGTGTATTTTTAACGCTAAATTCAGATTTAATATCTAGCTTTTGCATTACTTGATTAAAATTTATCTTGTTAATCTGCAATGTCTCGCGCTCTTCTAGTGGCTGTTTATCGGGGACGCCCGTGAGATTAGACACTACCATTAGTTTTAGTGGCAACTCAACTTCAGCCTCTTGCCCGTTTGTTTTTGCCTTGTATGTTATATTGATACGCTCTTTTGGAGCGTTAGAACCATCTGCCATTTTGGAGTCCTTAATATATGAAATTTCGGGTATTGTAGCCAAAAAAATATAAAAAAACAAATTTGCCTATTTTTTTCTTATATTTTTTGGCTTTTTGATTTGATTTTTAGATAATCATCTGTTAGATAATCTTTTAACAATGTCTTTTCCATTAAATCTTTTAGCTGAATATATAATATTTTTGCATTATTTTTCATATTTTTTTCTTCAAAGGCATTTGCCATTTTCATCAACGCATTTATTTGCGATGAAGGTGAATTATCACTATTTTTAGCCTCCATATCTAGCAAAATATCATTTAGATTCATCGACTTTTCTTTGTTTTTATCATTTTTATCTGCTTTGTGTTCGACTTTAATGTTTTGTCTTACAAAATACTCATAAACGCGCGATTCACACATAGATTCGCCATCTATAAATTTAAGATTTGCAATCTCTTTAAATTTTGTAAGAAAATTTCCCACTAAAATTTGAAGTAGATTTGTGGCGTCTATTAGTTTTTGCTCTTGCAAAAAATCACAAAAACGCTTCAATCCCTCTATCCAAAATGGATTTAGCGTGAGATTTGACATAAAAAGTTTGATTTGCTCTAACGCATTAGAACGCTTTGAATCTAGCATTTGGATTAGATTTTGGCTTGGATATTTGATTTGTGTGATATTTTGGCTATGTGGCGGGAGTGTTTTGATTTTGCCCCACATTGCTTCTATAAACATAGCATAAGCGTTGGGATTGCCTATATCACGCTCCAAAATCTCAAAAGCTAAATTATTCAAAAAATCTCTATATTCTCTATCGCTTAACTTATGCAAAGCAATGGCATTGGGACTTTTAGATTCGGCTTGTTGCGATGAAACTATGGCTGTGTCGTTTTTGCGCGGTTGCTCTCTTGTGTAAATGGGCTGAAATTCACATTCTAATAGTTTGCTTAAATTTTGAAATGTCCTGTTGAAGTTTTCTACTTGGGCAGAATCTAATAAATTAAGATTATTTACTTCTATTATGAAAGATTCAATAATATTTTTTAGTTTCTTTTTTTGATTTTTTAAGTCGCTTGGCTGTTTGTATAGATTGTTTGGTTCATTTTGTAAAATATCAGCTAATGCTACAAACAGATTATTTGCCATATCAAAGTTTTGCTTTAATGCCACGCACGACAAAACAAAATAATTGCAAATTTTCATATCCATAGAAAAATTTTGCAAAATCTCCAAACAATACTCATAGACTTTATCCCACTTTATGCTTTCGTGGTTTAGCGTCTTATATTTAGACATTTCGTTTTCAAGTAGATGATAGGTTTCTAAATGTTCCAAATTTTCGCCCAAATGATTACAAAAACACATTTTTACATTCCGTAAATATTGTAAATTTATTAAAATTTTAGCATTTAAATACTAAAATGCTATCAAAAATCTAAACCCTAAAGGTAAATATTTTGAAATACAGGCAAGTTTTTAATATAGCGATTGTTTTATTGTGGTGCTTTTTGTTTGTGGCTTGTTCTAGCACCGTTAGCATAAAAATTAACAACATCGAAAATTCAAATCTAAACAATAGGTCTGATGATGTCCCTGTAACGATTGTTGTTTATAAACTAAATAATATTGAAAAATTTATAGATTCAAGCGAGCAAGATTTAATCACTAGAGAAGATGGGGCACTTGGCAAAGACAAAATCGATTCAATGAAGTTGCAAATCGCTCCAAAAAATGAAATCATAGCTCTAAAGATAAAAGATAAAGAAGTTCCATATATTGGTATTTTGACATTATTTGCAAATGACGCACTTAGGACAACTAAAGTTTGGGTAAAAACAAAAAAAGTAAAAGGATTGCGGAATAAAAAGGTGGTAAAGTTTGAGATTACACAGGAAGGAATCAAGCGAATTTACGGAGTAAAATATGGCAAATAAATTAAAAGTCGCGTGGTTTAATGGTTTAAATATTCAAAAGATTCATTTTGAGCAACAAGAGCGATATTTTGAGCGCAACATAGATGCTAAGACTATCGCCATATCAAATAATCTCTATGGCATTATGGATATAAAATTTTCTAGCGAAATGCTTATGCAGGGTAAAATTGCATTAGAAAAAGTCATAGGAATCGCCAAAGATGGCAGTATTTTTGACGCGCCAGAGCAAGATTTATTGCCAGAAGCATTAGAAGTCAATTATGAGTCATTAGAAAATTCCATCGTAACGCTAAAGATTCCGCTAGGTGCTACTAGCATTGCCGATATTGCTTTGCATAATAATTTTGCTAATTCAAAATACATAGCCACAAGAAGTATCATCGCTTCGCGCATCTATGACGATAGTGAAAACACGCCAAAAGAGCCACTTGATGAAAGAGATGAACAAAATATTACCTTTACCCAAGAAAAGACAAATCTAGCCTTAGCAAGTATGAGGCTAAAACTTGGGATTTTAGGCGACTCGACACCTGATGAATTAGAGATACCTATCGCTAAGATTAAGCATATAGATTCTAATAAAAAAGTCCAGCTTGAGGATAATTTTATCCCCACTTGCTTAAATATCAATCAAAGCGCGATTATTAAGGCATTTTTGGAGGAAATGCTATTTTCTATTAAGCGACATAAAGAGATTTTAGGCGAGATTTTTAAGGGCATTGACCAAACAAAAAATACGCTAGATTTTAGCACTTATTTATCTTTGAATCTGCTTAAAAAATGGTTTTTGATTTTTTCTGCACTTGTGCATAAAGAAAAACTCCACCCTGAATCTTTGTATGACAAACTTGTGGAATTTCAAGGTGATATTGGTGCATTTGGCGCAGAAGATTCAGATTTTATCCCTTATAATCACGACAACTTAAACACAACATTTTTGCCACTAATAAATAATCTAAAAATTTTATTTTCAAAAATTACTTCTCCACGATATTCAATGGCAAAAATCATCGATAATGGCAATGGATTCTATGATTTTATGTTTGATAATGCCAAAATATTGGAAGAAGCGGAGATTTTCATAGCAGTAAATGCCGATGTGAGCTATGAATATTTGCTAAAAAATTTCAAATCTCAAAGCAAAATTCACACACAAAGCAATATCAAACACATAGTCGTAACGCAACTAAAAGGGCTAAATATTACACAGATTCCAAATGTACCTTCAGCCCTCCCATATCTAAATGGCTATGTGTATTATAAGCTTGATAAAAAAGATGAGCTATTTAAGCATTTTAAGGGAGAGAGCGTCATAAGTCTTTATCTTACGCACAATATTAAGAGCCCAGATATAAAAATGTGGGCTGTATTTTAAGGAAACATAATGGAATCTAGTGCAGAATCAAAAGAACTTGGATTGCTTGCAATCTCTGATTTAAGCGGGCTAAAAAGCAATAAAGTTGTGGATTATTGTATTGAAATGTTGCTTTTTGCTTCTCGCGTTTCAAAGGTTAATAATTTAGACATAAGCACCATAGAATCGCTAAAAGAAAAAATGGTAAATGATATTTTGATTTGGAGCTCAAAACTAAGTGCCACAAAAGAATATGACGAAAAAGACATTATCAAACTTCGATATTGCCTTTGTGTGTTTATCGATGAAATGCTAATGAAAAATGAGCTTTTTATGAATAGCTCTTGGGCAAGTAATACACTAACCGTGCGTTTATTTGATGAGATTTTAGGCGGGGATAATTTCTATGATATAGCACTATCGTGGCTAAATAATCCAGCCAAAAATAAGGATTTTTTAGAGTTTGTCTATGCTTGTTTGGTGCTAGGCTATCAGGGCAAATATACCAATACCCACAATGTCGAAGAGCGAATCTTATATTTTTGCAATAATATAGCCTCTGCGCTCACTCCACTATATGAAGTTAATAGCGAACTAGCATTTAATAAGGCTTATGATGTAGCTATCAAAACAAGCGCGTGGCAGAATTTTCAAAAAATATACCTAAAAAAGATTTTGGTAGCCCTGCCAATATGTATCGTGCTAATCGTATTTGCTTACAACGCATTTGACTTAACAGCCAATAACACACAAATTCAAAACAAAGTAAGCAAAGTTATTCACCAATCGAATTTATCCAATAAATGAACCTTAATTTGTGATTACAAAAAAGCAAATATATTACCCTTATCAAGAATTATTGAAACCAAATAAACTTCAATCTAGGCAAAATATCCAAAATCAAAACATTAGGATTTATACAAATTTTTTGCACAAAATTATAACAAATGACCAAATTTAAGTTAAATTTTAATAAATGTTATTACATTATCATTGTGGATTGCATTGTTATTATAAATGATAATGTAATGTTAATTTGAAATGTGAATTATGATTTTAAAATTGTTAGTAAAATATAGCATTAGATAACGATTCTATGCGCTCAAATAATTCTAGCTTGCTATCTTGCGGATTCTCATCATTAGATTCTTGGGTAGATTCTAGCGTTTGGGTAGAATCTACTTGCGCATCTTGCATTGCCTCTTGCTCTATTGCCTCTTGGTAATCTTTTTGTATTTCGCTAATCACGCTACATTCTCCTTTTCATTTTGGGATTGAGATTGTCTAAATCTCTTATACTCTGCCATTAAAGCAAAAAAATGCTTCTTAGGCATATATCTTGTGATTGGCAATGGTTTTTGAATATCTTTGCCCTCATAAGTAAGTTTTTTGCCTGCTTCTTGCAAAGAATTTTCTGCCTGTGCGATAGCCTTAAATAGCACACCATCTGCTAGCACTAGCATTTCGCCATTATTCATCGCTACAATATCATTATGCTCAAAAGCTGGCACTTCTTTTGGGCTAAAGCTTTGTTCTGCACCTATATGCCCCCAACTCCAATCTTTTTTCTCTGTGTATGCTTTTTCCATTACTACGCGTTTAGGTGCAAAATCTTGGTAAAACTTCGTAGCTTCTGGGTCTGTGCATTTCATTATGATATGCGTGCCTATCATACCCATAGCCTCTTGTCGCTCGCTACTTTGTCCGCTAAGCATTTTGCCGACAATATCAAGCTGTGCAAAAGACTGAAAAATAAGCCACACAGAGATTCCTAATGCACGCGATTTACTCATAAGCCTACCAAATCCCTCTACAATGTAACTTCCTACTTCATCAAGCATACACACAAAAGGAATATCAGGGTCTTTTGCTTTTCTAGCTTTTTCATCTGCTACGCCTTTGATTAGTCCTAATATAAGCTTGCCTAGTTCTTTTGGTGTATCATCGCTTGCCATTGTTGGTAGCGTTACAAATATGATTTTGTTGCGTTGCACTGCTTCCCACATAGAAATATCTGGTGTTTGAGTGTTAAACACTTTGCCATAATTAGATTTTAGATTTGTTACAGGGTCGCGCCACGCTTGCGCGCTCATCGAGGCGTCATACACACCTTGTAAATCTACATTTGTAGCTTCTTTACGCACCTTGTCTGCAAACTCTTCACTTGTATCATTTAAGAATTTATCATAGGGTAGGGCGATAGAGCCACTTACAAATTGGATAAAATCCTCAATATCTCCATATTTCTTAGCATATTTGCGATAAATTTATTGTATCCAAACACAATAATGAACTCGATACTTTTTTACCTTATTATCTCAAGGCACAAAGTCCATATTCTTCCAACCACATAGATTCTTGTGTGAAAAGTAATAGTCCATTGCCAAACAAAATAAGTATCGGAAATTTTGCGCATAAACTTTTTATTGAAATACAAAACAGAAATAATGGCACATTTTTAGCCTGTAACTTACAAACGAATATTTTGGGCAATAGGACGATGATTATGCGTGATGAGCACGGTATTTCTCCAACTTCTATGCAATACTTTAAACAAATTAAGTTGCTGTCTAAAAGACTAAAGGTGTCTGACACTAATCTGCCCAGCCCACTTACCCAATCACAAATACACCAAATACAGACAGATATAGAGCCTATGTTTAGAATAAATATAGAA
>NZ_JBSIUU010000032.1:0-22453 GCF_053654535.1 Helicobacter sp. T3_23-1056
ACCTAAAATCTGCGTGCAATCAAAATCGCAAAAAAAGTCCTGTGCGACTTTGTTTTTTAGCTCTTCTTCGGGTATGGTTAAATCATACATTTTTGTCCTTTTGTTAGTTGGTTGCTTTGTGGTTTAGATTTTGCCAAAAGCTGTGCCAAAAAGTCGCATAAGGGATTTTTGCTAAAATCTTTTGCAATTAAGATTCTAATATTTTTACAAATTTTATCAATAGTTTTTTATGAAATTTTACAAAATTTTGCAATAAAGGAATCTATAAAATGGCAAATTAGATTTTGCCAACATCACTTTAAGTCATTCTAGCAAAAAGCCGTATTCATAGACTTTTGGCTGTATTTTTTGGGCGAGGTTTTCAAGGGCTTCATTTAGGCTAGACATAAGGGCGTTAAAATTCTCATCTTTGCTTGTGGCGTTTAGTTTGCCTTGTTTTTGGGCGTTTGTATTGGCGTTTGTGCTATTTGTCGCGCTTTTGCGTCCTTTGAAAAACTCTTTTATATCATAGAGGCTTGCATTTGCATTGTAGGGGGCGTAGGGGTTTGCTAGACTTTGTGGGGATTTTTTATCGCGTGCAACCGCGTGATAATATTTCCAAATTTCGCACCCCGCGCTAAAAACGGCTTGCGCTTCCTTGCTAAAATCTAACGGAGAATCAGGGATATTACAAATGCTAAATCCATCGCTAGTTATTTGGGATTGTTCGTATTTTTTGGCGCATTGTGCTGGTAGCTTGCCATTGATAAAATCATAGATAAAATGAGAATCAAACACTTCGTTTGCGCCCACTTGGGATTCACTAAATGGGATAAAATGATTTATGCCATTTTTGCTTGAGATTTTATTTTGTCCGTGAAATAGCGTGAAAGCAAGACAATCGTTGTGAAATTGCTTGTCTTTTTGCCATTTGCCATTTGGATACAAAAATTGGTCTCTATCATTTATCCACGAGGCTTTTATCGCGTGTCGGACGGCAAAATATACGCAAATGGGTAGAAAATTAGTTTGATGAACGCTAAATTTTGTAATCCCTTTTGCATTGCCAACGCCTTTTAAGCTATCCCAAAAATCTATATTGCAAAAATTATTATTTTGAAAATCTGTGCCTTTGGTGCAGATTGCACAAATTTCATTTTTGCGACTTTGGGTAGAAAATTTTTTAAGCCATTGGTTTAGGGTTGGTTTTTTGTCTGCATAGAATGTTTTTTTGCCGATAGATTTTTGGGTTGATTCAAAAACATTTAGTTTTATTGTTTTTATAGGTTTTTTTATGCCTAGATTCCACACAAGAAAACCAATGGGAAATTCTCCATTGACATTATCAAATGAATTTGCTGGACATATAAAACCTTTTATAAATTTTGCTCGAAAGATTTTACGAAAATCTATGAAATTTGTAGAATTTATGTATTTGAGTGTAGAAAACGAAGCTAAAATGCAGTTTGGAATCTCATTATGGATTCTTATAAAAAATTGCGCGAAAAGTTCTCGTGCTGCTTTTTTGATAAGTGGTTTATATTTTTTGTGAATTTCTGTTGTGTTGGAAACATTGGTTTTGTTTTTTCTGCTTCCTGTGGTTTGCATTGTGATTGCCGCCTCTGCGTAAGGGGGATTGATAAAAACTACTATTTTATGCGGTTCGTTTTTTATAGCTTTTTGTAGGCTTTGGGGGAGTTTGGAGGGTTGGCAGTTTGGACATTGGGGGTTTGCAAAATCATCTTTTGAATGCACCTTGCATTTAATATCAAAAAAATCATCATTTAAAAAATCAAACGCAAAAATATGCTTTGGCAATAAATCAAGTTTTATAACTTCTTGCTTTAAGTTGGTAAATTCTTTCATTATATCCACATCAGATTCATCTATGGTGCTTGCATAGATTTTGTATTTGTCTGTGATTTTGCTTAGTGGATTATTTGGTAGATTTAGCCCTGCTAGCAAGTTCCCTGTGCCTGCTGCACAATCCCAAATATAATAAGGCGCATCTTGATTTAGATTATCAAATAAATATTCTTGCGCCTTTTTTACCCATTGTGGAGGGGTAAAAAAACTCCCCTTTCTCTCTCTAATATCCTCTGGGACAAGCAAATCCCTGCGCTCTAAAATATATTGCTGAAATTCCTCTTTTGGCGGTCTATCATAGATATTCCAAAACGCATTATGTGCCTTTTGTCCATCGCGAAACCCAAAATCTGTATAAGCATTTTTAAAGATTTTTGAGCTTATTTTTACTTTTTCTAAGCGGACTTTGTAAGTATCCTCTTCTAGCAAAATCCTTAGATTTTCTATGATTTCGGTAGGGGTGTTATTATAGCTTAGCAAGTCTGCTAGGTAAAAATCCGCATCGATAATGGCGGGCTTTACCACATCAAAATCTATGCTAATGCTATCGCGCACGCGGTTTAGCCATTTTAGATAAATATTTACAAAGTTATCTTTTGTAATTTGGATTTTGTTTAGATGGGCATAGTTTAAGCTAAAATTTTTAGCGATAAACTCTTGTAGTTCGCCTTTTTGGGTGGCAAAATCAAATTCTAATTTTTTAGATTCTATAATAGATTTTACTTGCGCATAAAGCTGATGAAACTCTTTTGTGTTGTGGTTGCTTGGCGTAACGCTCCAATTAAAATCATTTTGAGAAAACACATTCATAATTTCAAAGTAGGGCAAAAACGCTATTTTTTCACAATCAAAAGCCCCCAAAAAAGACGGGGGTAGTAAAATTTCTTGCAATTTTGCTTTGCCTATTGTCAAAATTAGTTGCACAAAACTTGCGTAAATATCCTCGCTTTTGCCCTTTTTTGCCTCTGCCCAAAGGAAGTTAATCTGCTCAAAAAGCGTTTGGTGCTGATAAGAGATGCAAAAATCCACCCTATCAAACGGCTCATACGCAAAATCGCCAAAAAACTCTTGTGCTACGCGTGCTTTGAGTGCTTCTTCGCTAATATCAAGTGGAAAATATGTTTGCATTTGCTAGCCTTTGTGGTATCGTAATTGTTGTATAAATCGTAGCATTATAGCCCCAAAAGCTGTGCTAAAAAGTCGCGTAGGGATTCTTTATTCATCTCATCGCTTGCGACATCTACCACGACATTTTCTAACTTGGCATAGAAATCATTTGGTAGATTTTGCGGATAATTTATTTTTATAAACACCCTTGCGATGAGAATCGCACTTCGTTTGTTGCCGTCTAAAAATGGGTGGAATTTCACGCAACAAAAGATTAAATGAGTGAGTTTGTCTAAAAAGCTAGGGTAAAAATCATCATTTTGTATATGCTCTAGGGCGGATTCTAAGTAGGCTACGCGTGATTTATCAAAGCCCTTTAGCCCGCCCATTACACCTATCATTTTATCGTGCAGGGCGATAGTATCATCAAGTGAGAGGTATTTCATTTGTCTTTTAACCTCTCAAATACCGCATAATTTTGAGGCTTTTGAAAATCTATGATAGTCTCATCTATCGCCTCTTTGACACTTGGCGTTTTTTGAGGATTATCAGATTCTAGGCTAAAATCGTGCGTAGTGTATGTTACGCGTGGATTTAGTTTGATTACGCTTTGTATTGCCTCTAGCATTGGTTTATCGACATTTTCTAGCGTGATAGTCATCTTGCACTCCTTTACATTTTAAAATCTCATCATTATAGCCAAATATTTTGCTATCTTATAACCCTAAGATTCTTATTCAAAATCCCTAAACACCGCACCTATGTCTAGCCCGTTTATCACTTCATTCCCGCGTCTTTCTAGTATGCCTTGCGCGCCCTCTACCAAATCCCTGCTAGAAATCCCGTGCGCGATAGAAATCTTTGCCTCCAAATACGCGCTCAAATGGTCGCACGCTTTTAGAAATTCCCCGCAAATTGGCTCGTATTCATCAGCGTTAAACTGCGCGAAAATCTCCTCGCTAGATTTTGCATAATGCGCGAAACACTCGATTTTGTAGCGGTTGGCAAACTCATTTTGCGTGAAATACACAATATCATCTTTGATATTTTCAGGCACTTTTGAGAGGATTTTCTCCTCCACCGCTTCGCGCTCGATTTGCTTTATATATTCATCTAGCCCTAGCACATTGTGCTTTATAGGTGAGATTATGTCGCGGGTTAGCACTTCTGGCAAATCGTGGAACAGCCCGCAAAGAAAGTGATTTATCCGCATAGCTTTGCACGCGCCTAAATCAAGGCTTAGCAAATACGCACTTAGCGCGACTACAAGCGTGTGTCCTAGCACGGAGGTTTCGGGGATTCTCGGGGTTTGACTCCATCGCTTTTGAAATCGAAGCTGCCCTAGCATAGTGATAATCTCTCTCACATCTTCATAGAGCGCGATTTGCTGCATTCCCGCTAGGTGATAATGCCCCTCGACTTGCTTATCGATGATTTTTTTGATATTTTCTACATCATACATTTTGGTGTTAAAATGATAAATAATGTCAAATTCCCATTTTGACGCGTAATAATGCGCCGCTTGCAAAATCTCGCTCTCCAAAGATTTGCCCCGCGCCACTTGATTTGGATTTTGGGTGGCGTGGGTGTTTTCGCTAGAGATATGCTCGCTAGAGGTGAGATACTCGCCCATATTTTCAAAAAACTGATATGCACCCAAATCAGATTCTAGATTTGCCAAAGTAAATTTCACCAGCTCTTTATTGTGTCTAGTGATTAGCTTATGAAACACAGGGGGCTTAATGTCTGTGAGAATCACGCGCTCAAAAAACTCATAGCAAAACTGCAATATGAGCCGCTCCCAATCGATTTTAGCGTTATGGAAATGCTCCTCATAGCGCGCAAGCAAGTAGGCAATCACCATTTTGTGTGCCTGCTTATCTAGCTCGACAAACTCCACAGGGCAGGCTTGGTCATTCCACCGCCGTATGGAAGCAGCGGTAAAGATTTTGCGCAAGAGGGAGGTTTTTAGTCGCGGGGATTTTAGGGATTTGGCTAGGGTTTTGGTGTTGGCAGGTGTTGTTGTGTCGGTAAGCATTGGCATAAAATCCTTTTTTTGATTTTAGGCGTATCACTTTGTGGTTTTTGGTGTGCTAGATGCGCTAAGTGCGCTATTTACGCGCTCTATGCTTTGCTCTAGTGCTTTATCAAGCGCGTTTTTGATAGCCAAAATCTGCGCATCTGTGTCGCTTGCCCCGCCTGTGTTTGTGGCGTGCGCTACCTCGATTTTTGTGTGGATATTTGTATTTAGCTCATTTTTTTTAGCCTGTGGATTTTGGGGCAAATCGTGCGATAAGCGGATATTCATATTCGCGCTCGCTACTAGGCTATCGTTGATTTTGTTGATACCAAAGCTAAAAATTTTGACTTGCAAGAGGGGGTTTTTGCTATCGACATTGGTGCTACTTAGGGCGATACATTTGGATTGTGCCTTTGTCTCTAGCGAAGTTTTGATAAGGTTTGAGGGCAAATCTAGCCACGCAGAATCTTTGAGCGGCTCTATGCGTCCATTTGCCCCTTCGATAAAAATATTTGTCGTGTTAAATTCGCTTGCTACCTCCACTTCTAAGCGCATCGCCAAAAACTCCGCGCAATCTCTAGCCGTTATCACGCTTGGCAGGGAATAATACCCCACACTTGGCGTTTGGGTTTTTATCTTTATATCAAAGCAACCTTGCAAGCTAGAAATAGCAATGAGTGCGCTAATAAATCCACAAAATCTAAAAAAGCAGATTTTATAAAGTTTGAAGTTCATTTGTTTCTCCCATTTGATTTTTGCTCGCCAAATAGCGTAGAATAAGGATTTGCGTTAAATTTATCAATCAAGTTGCTAGCTTTTTGAATCGTAGAATCTAGATTTTGCAAAGTCTTTTGACTTTGGCGAAGTGTGGGGCTTAGTATGTCTTTTATGTCGTATTGCCCATTTTGCACGCGCTCATTTAGATTTTTGCTTAGCTCGGCGATTTCTGCGCTTGCTTTGTTTAGCGAAAAAAGCGTGCGGTTAATGTTATAAATATTGTCCTCATTTAGCAGAGAATCCACGCCTTTTAGCGCGTTTGCGACTTCTTTTAACGCCTCATCTGCCTTATCGCTTAGCTTCCCAAAAAACCCCTGCTCTAGCTCTAATCGTGGCTCATCATTGCTAGTGATAATATCGCCTGCTGGATTTTGCTTTAGCGATAGATAATTTAGCCCTGCTAGCCCTTGAGAATCAATCATAAGGCTTGAGCCTTTGGCTATGGGGATAGATTTGTCGATGAGCAGATTTAGCTTGACTACGCCTACTTTGCTAGAATCAAACGCGATAGATTCTACGATGCCTATGCTTATGCCTTTGTATTTTATGGGCGTTTTGGCACTTATGCCTGAAATGTCATAATTGGTTTGGATAAAGTATTTGGCATATCGCTCATCATTACTCATACCGAGCCTCCCAAACCACATTATAAACGCGATTAACGCCACAATCACGGCAAAAAATATACCACCTATAAGCAAATAATTTATGCGTCTTTCCATAGTCTCTCTCCTCTGTTGCTAAAAAATAGATTTTCACTTGATAGAGAATGTATGTTGTTTTTTAGCTCTTTTAGATTTCCCAAAAACTCTATTTTACCATTTTTTAGCATTAAAAATCGATTTGTCGTATCGCGCACAGAATCCAAATCGTGCGACACCATAACAATCGTCATACTCAATTCATCTTGGAGGTGGCAGATAAGCTCATCTAGCTTTTGTGCGCCTGCGGGGTCTAGCCCGCTTGTAGGCTCATCTAGGAATAGTATCTGTGGATTTAGCGCAAGCGCGCGGGCAAGCCCCACGCGTTTTTTCATTCCCCCGCTTAGCTCATAGGGGTAGAGATGATATGCGCTTGGCTCTAAGCCTACTTTTGCGATTAGGGATTTTGCGATTTCTTTGATGGTGGATTTTGGGTAGTCGCTATACTCTTCAAGCAAAATCCCCACATTTTCAAGCACTGTGAGCGAGCTATATAGCGCACCAAACTGAAATAGCACGCCACAATGATTTAGAAAATAAGTAGGGCTTTTTAGCTTCCAAATGTTTCTGCCAAAGATTTTTACCTCACCACTTTGTGGGGGCTGGAGAAGCACCATCGTTTTTAGCAAAGTAGATTTGCCACTGCCACTCCCACCCAAAATCCCAAAAATCTCATTTTTATAAATCTCAAAGCTGATATTATCGTGGATTAGGCGATTGCCATAAGAGGTGCAGAGATTTTGCACTTCGATTATGGGTGTTTTTTGTCCCAAATCTTTGGCAGAATCATTGTTAGAATTTTGCGATAAATCTAGCAGATTTTGCTCTTGTGATTTTTGCTTCATATATTTAGCCTTGCGGTGATAAATGAAAATATCGCATCAATAGTGATACACCAAAACAGCGCATTTACCACGCTAATGGTGGTCGCCTGCCCTAGCTCTTGGGTATTTTCGCGTATGCAAAATCCCCTAAAACACCCAACCAGCGCGATAGCCGCACCAAAAAATGGAGCTTTTATCACACCGATTAAAAAATGACTAAAATCCACCGTCTCATAAAATCTCTCAATCCACGCATTAAACCCTATGCCCACTTGCGCAAATACGGCAAGCATACCGCCCAAAAGCGACATCGCATCGGCTAAAAACACCAAAAATGGCATAATAATCACCAATGCCAAAAATCGCGGAATCACCAAAAAAACTACGGGGTTAAATCCCATCGTTTTCATCGCATCTAGCTCTTCGGTTAGTCGCATAACGCCGATTTCAGCGGTGAAGCTAGAAGCACTGCGCCCCGCGATGACAAGGGCTAGGATAAAAGGTCCCATTTCACGCAAAGATAGTTTTGCCACCGTCTCTACGCTCATAAGCGGTGTGCCTAGATTTTCTAGTTGCACTGCGCCCTGCAAACCAATCGCAAAGCCCGCGATAAAGGCGGTAAGCAAGCTAACAGGCAATGCTTTAAAGCCAGATTCGTTGATATGATAAAAAAGCGGGGTAAATCTAATCTCGCGCTTCCAAATACAAAGCCCAAGAAAATAAAAAGTCATTCCCACAAAATTGATAAAATCAATAAAACTTTGGCTAAATGTATAAACAAATTTGCCTAGATTTTTTATGCTTCTGCGTCCAAATCGCCTTGCCCCGCGCAAATACACGCGAAAAAGGCTAGAGAATGTGCGCGGTTTTTTGATGCGCATATTTTCGCAATTTTGCAAGATTTGTTTGATATGATTTTGGGCGATTATGCGGGGGATTTTATGTGTATTTGTCGATGGGTTTGGGGATTTTAGATACGCAAAAGCGTAGATTTGCTGAATCAAAAATGTCCCAAATACAAAATCTATGGCGCAATCTTTGTCAAATTCGATAGATTCTATGTCGCCTTGGAGGGCTTTTTTTAGCGATTCTAGCTTAGATTTTGGGGTGCGAAAATCCCAACAGCCATCTAAAATAATGCTTTTTTGGGTTTCAATGACGCGGAGTTGTGGCAAGTGGACTTTTGGTGTCATTATATAAACCTTATTTGGATAGAATCTATTTTTTGTGATTTTGATAGCTTGTGGTAAAAAACAAATATTATACACTTTTAAAGGGCTAAACTTGACAAACCAGCGCAAAATATACTGCATAGATTTTTTCGCATTTAGAATCAATGTCAAAAGATTTTGGCTAGAGTGCGTGGGGATTTTTATGATTTTTGTATCGTGTGCTATGCCTGTGGGAGCGACAAATCTAAAAGAGGGCAATCTAGCCGATACGACAAATGCAAAAGAGGCTGAACAAAAAGCGATTATAAAGACAGAAGCGAACAAAAAAGAGGCGAAAAAAGATGGCAAAATCCAAAATGTGGATTTTGGTAGTTTGTCTTATGATTTGCCACAAGATGATTTGTCTAAAAAAGCAGATACAAACGATACAAAATCCAAAATCCAAACCGAATCGTGCAACGAGCTATGCGAGTATATCAAAGAGCAAATCGCCACTACCAAGCGTAAAAATGGCTATTTTGTGGCGGTAAGCGGGGGGGCAAATGTATTAGAAGCGTATAACAGGCTTGAGTGGATTCCTACTTTTGGGGTTAGCTTTGGGGTGCATAGCTTTTTTACGCCATATATCGGTGTGCGGGGGTATGTGAGTGCTGATGTGGGGTTTGGGCGATATGAGGGGGTGCTAGGTATGGTATCTCTAGGGCTTGACGCCCTAGCAGAATTTAGCCTAAATCGCAAAAAAACTGCATTTTTGGGGGGGCTTTTGGGGTTTGGTGTAGATGGGTATGTGTATTATGATAAAAGGGATTTTAGCTCTCTTAAAACGATGCAAAAAAGCGGTGGATTTTATATGGAAATGGGCGTTTCTCTATCGTTTTTGCGGCACAATCGCTTAAATATCATCGGGCGGTTTATCCCTGCTAGAAGTGTGCAAGATTTTAGTAGCGCGGTGCTAGCATTTGGGCAGTATAGCTACACTTTTTAGATTTGATTAGATTTTGGGTGTTTGCTTTGTAAAATGTTGTTTTGCTAACCATATCTAAGGCACAAAAATGCAAGCACAAAAAATGTGAGCGCAAATAAACACAAAAAACGCAAAATCTAAGCACAAAAATCTAAATGGTAATATCAAGCAGGGCGTTGCTTTTGCGTGATTGATTTTGGCTAGATGCGCCCTCTTGTTTGTTTGCCTCTTTTTCTTGCCTTTCTTTTCTTTCTTGCTCATCTTGTTTGGCGTTTTTGCCATTTTCATCGGTTTTTTGCAGGTTTTCGGTTGGGCGGACTTCTGCGATTTCTTTTAGTTTGTTTTCAAACTCTTGGGGGACAAAATCCCCCCTTTGTGTCGCGTTTGCGAGGTTTGCAGAGGTGGTTTGCATATTTTGGTTGATATATGTGATATTGCCGATGGTTGAGACTGCCATAGCACTACTCCTTTTTATCGTTTTGTTGCCTTGTTTAGGCAATGTAGCAAAAATATTTGATAAAAGATTCTTGCTTTACAAAAATCACTTGTTTGCAAGTAATTTATCGGCAAATTTTGTAACTTTTTGTTTTTGTTTGCCTCTTGTTTGCTTCTTTTTGATTATGCAAGTCTTTTATGTCCGCGCTTTAAGCAAATAGTTTTCCAAATGCTTAGAAACGCCCTTAAATGCGGATTTGCAAACCATAAAAAGTGGGCAAAATCTAAAAAATGTAAAAAAATAATTGCGGATTCTCTTAGATTATCAAAATCTATCAAAACATTTTTGGATTTTGCCTGTGTCGTTTGTGTAGATGAGGGCTAGGGCTAAAAGGACGCGTGCTTTTTGTGGATTTAGCCCGTTTGAGTCGATAAAGCCTGCGTTTTTATCGCTATCTTTTAGGGCGACATTGCCACGATTTATGCGCGAGCTTACCACGATTGCTATGCCTTTTTTGATGAGGGTTTTTAGGGTTTTTTTGTGGGCTTTGTGGATAGAGCCTGCACCAGAGCCTGCGATGACTAAGCCTTGTGCGCCATTTTTGACAAACGCTTTTGCAGCCACCGCGCTTGCGTCATTGCTATATGAATACAAAATATCTACTTTTGGCAGGCGTTTTTTGCGGAGCAAATCAGCGATTTTTAGCCATTTTAGCGGGGGGAGTGATTTGGCATTTGGCTTGCTAAAGAGTCTAAAATCTGTAAATGTTGCTTTGCCTTTTTTTATCGTGCCTAGTGTTTTGTCATTACTCATTCCAAAGGCGTCTATGTGGGTTGTGTGGAGTTTGCTTAAATCTCTAGGGCAAAAGATTTTTTCATTCATTACTACCATTACGGCTTTTGGGGGGGTTTCACAAGCTAGAGAAATGGCGTCATAGAGGTTTTGCGCCCCATCAAAATCTAACGCGTCAAAAGGGCGCATAGCCCCTGTTAAGATGATTGGTATGGGGGATTTTTGCACGCCAAATTGTGGTGTAGATTTTGTTGTGGATTTTGTGCCAAACGCGCTCATACAAAGGTGCAAAAAATACGCGCTCTCTTCTAGCGTGTCCGTGCCGTGCGTGATGACTATGCCATCGATTTGGTTAGATTGCGTGTTTGTCTTGGTGGCATTAGTGGGGATAGCCTTTTTTATCTCTTTTATGAGTTTTAGCCATATTTTGTCATTCATATCCGCGCTATCGATATTTGCAAGCTGTTTGGTGCTGATGCGTGCTTTTAGCGCAGGGTAAGTAGAATCTAGCAAATGCAAAGAATCTAAAATCTTATCTATGTGTAGCACGCCTGCGCGGTATTGATTTTGGCTGTGTTTTTTGTGTTTTTTGGGTTGTTCGTGCTTTTTGTGGGGGGTTGTATCGCAAGCGGTGCTTTGCCCAGCTATCGTGCCTCCTGTGGCGATGATAAGGATATGTGGTGTAAAATCTTGCATTTAGATTTTGCTTTCTTTTTATTTTTGTAGGCTTTGTGGATTTTGCTGGGTTTTGTGGGATTTTTTTAGGACTTTTGAGGTTTTTTTTTACGAATTTTTTACGGATTTTTATAGATAGGGCGTTTATCGTTTGGTTTTTTCTTGCACCATTTTGACTAGCTCTATGGCATTTTCGCGTGGCAAATCAGGCAACATTCCGTGCCCTAGATTAAAAATATGCCCCGCACGATTTCCCATAATCCGCAAAATCTCCTCTACCCCCTCTTCCATAGAAGCGCGATTATAAAGGCGTGATGGCTCTAGATTGCCCTGCAAGACATATTTATCGCCTAAAATCCCTTTTGCCCTAGACATACCAACGCCCCAATCAACCCCAAACACTTCAAAACATTTTCCACCGCCTAGCTCGCATTCTTGCGATATTTCTTCTAGCAGTGAGCCTACGCCTTTTGGGAATAGCATAATGGGGATATGTGGATAATCTTTTTTGACTTCGCGCGCTATATCAAGCATATATTTAAAGCTAAAATCCATATACGCGCTAGGCTCTAACGCCCCAGCCCAAGAGTCAAATATCTGCACAGCGTTTGCGCCTGCGCGGATTTGGGATTTTAGGTAGTTGCTTAGCTCATCGCTAAGCCTAGATAAAAGCGCGTGCAAAAGGGTGGGATTTGCGTATGCTAGCTTTTTGCTATGTGCGTAAGTCTTGCTCCCCTCGCCCTCTATCATATATGTCGCTAGCGTCCAAGGAGAGCCACAAAAGCCGATAAGGGCTTTGTCTTTTGCTAATTTTGTGCGTGTGCTAGAAATGGCGTCATAGACATAGTCTAAATCCTTATACGCGCCGATTTTTAGAGAATCTACATCGCTAGATTCTCGCACTACGCGCAAAAAGCGCGGTCCCTCTCCCGCGACAAAGCTAAGAGGCAATCCCATAGCAAGCGGGACTACCAAAATATCGCTAAATATGATTGCCGCATCGACATTTAGGATTTCTATGGGTTGGAGGGTTACCTCTGTGGCTAGCTCTACATTTTGGCAAAGCTCCAAAAAACTACCTGCTTTGGCGCGAGTGGCTTTGTATTCGCTTAGATACCGCCCTGCTTGACGCATAAGCCATATAGGCGTATATGGCGTATCTTTGCGGAAACACGCATCGATGAAAATCATTGTTTAGTCCTTAGCGTAGTTTTATAAATTTGGGTTTTGAGGGTTCGTAGTTTTTGGCAAAATCTTTTTTCCAAAAACTAGCCCAAACGATTTATGCAAAATATTTTAAAAACTTCAAAATATTCAAAAAATTTTAATGCAGATTTTTGTTTAGCTCGATTTTGCGATTGGAGCGAAACGCTATCATTTGCCCGCTTTTAGAATCCTGCCTAAAATGCACGCCATTTTTTCCGCTTAGCTCCCTGCCTTTGTATAGCGAGTTATCATTGATTTTAAATCCGCCGTTTTGCTCATTTGCCTCTGCGATTTTCTCTGCTTCTGCCTTGTCGATTCTAAATATCGTCCCTGCTAGCACGGCTATGCCACCATCGACTATGCAGCCATCGCCTAGACTTATGCCTGTAGAGCTATTTACGCCTAGCAAGCAGTTTTTGCCGATGCTAATTGGCGCGCTATTTCCCCCGCTAAGCACGCCTAGTATGCTAGCCCCACCGCCTACATCGCTTCCCTCGCCTACGATGACACTAGAGCTGATTCGCCCTTCATTCATACACGCGCCAAGCGCGCCTGCGTTGAAATTCACATAGCTAGCTCCGGGCATTTGTGTGTAGCCACCACTTCCTAGATACGCTCCAAAGCGTGTTTTGGCAGAATCTAGCAAGCGGATATTGTCATATTGTGGGACTACTTGCATAAGATAGCGGGGGAATTTATCCACAAAATCGATACACGGAAACTCGCCACGGATTTTTAGCGCGACTTCGTTTTCGCGCAGATATTCTAGCTCATAGGGGGTGTTGCCACTCCACGCGACATTGCTAAGTAGCCCAAAAATCCCATCAAGGTGCAAAGAGCGCAAGGGGGCTTTGCCAAGAGAGAGGGCAAGTAGCTTCATATACGCACTCTCCACGCTCTCGCACTCCACATCTTTATACACCACGCAAAATCTAAACTTCTCTACCCCCCTAGAATCGCGCAGTTTGGATTGTGCCATAGCTTCGCGCAGGGCTAAAATCACTTGGATATTTTTGTGAGAATTTGGGTCGTTTAGAGCTTCGCTTAAAAACGGCTCATACAGCTCCAAAGCCTTGTGGATAAAGGCTTCATTGACTTCATAGAGGGCTTCATTTTCACTCTCTGTGATGAGGTTTGAGCGGCGGGCTGCTTCTAGCAGGACGGCATAGCTTCCTAGATTTTCCCCACCCCAATTTATCGTAGGATAAGTCGCACTTAGCACCGTGCCACTTTTTTGCCCATATTCAAGTCTAGCGATACCAAAGCCTAGCGGGGCTTTGTAGCCTTTTTCTTTTTGCACTTCTGATACAAATTCTTTAAACTCATCTAGTTTGCTCATTTTTGCTCCTTTTGGATTTTTTAGGTTATTTGTGTCGCGGATTTACGCTTTGATTTTGTAGCGTTTTTGCTTATTTTGCCTTTTTGTCGCTTGCTTTGCAAAAACAGAATTGTAGCGTAAAATTTGGTCTTGGTGTAGTTGGTTTGGTTTTAATGATTTTATTAGACATTGTTTTTGCGTTTGGTTTGTGGATTTTGGGGTTTTTTAGATTTTGGATTTTATCAAATGGGCAATGGGCTAGGATTTTTTATAGGTTTTTTTGATTTTAGTTTTTTATTTACCTGTCAAAAACTAATAGTTAGTTATCGTTTTTTGATTTGTGGCAAAACCAAAAAAGGCAAATCGCTCAACGCTATCATTGCAAGATTTGTGATTTTTATCAATTCGCGTGAATCTATTTTTGTAAATTACACTCAACAGGTTTTAGTTTCCATTCGCCTGTGGTTTTGTCATCTAATGCAATCTTTTTTAGCGTTTTAATCGTATCAGTATTGCCCTCAAAATTTGGTCTATGTTTTAGCACATATTCCACTGCTTTAGAATGGATATTTTCCAAAGTCAGTTTTTCGCCCTTATCCTCAAGGTTTTTCATTATTCCATAGATTAGCAATTCAAAGCCACTTAATTTTGCAAGGTCTATTATTTCATTTTTCTTTGCCATTTTTACTTCCTTTTGGATTTTAATCAAATAAATTTGGATTTTTGGATTTTAGTTTCCATTCGCCTGTTTTATTATCTGCCACAACTGCAATTTCTTGTAAAATCTCTTTTATGTAGCGATTATCGGGGGTTACGCCATTTACAAGTTTAGGAATCACTTCATAGCAAATATCGCTAAAAAGCGCGGGTTTGCCCTCTTTTTTGCATTTGTTAAAATAATTGATAAGAAAATATTTTGTCTTTTTATCAAGCGGAATGCTTGGCTCTTGCGCTTCTATGCAATGATATTTTTTCGATTCTTTATCATATTCAAAATGTTGCAAGACAAATTGCTTTATATCATTTATCTCTAAATATTCGTCCAAAAATCCCTCATTCATAGCCTTTGTAACGAGCAAATCATTGATTTCAGCAAAACTTGCGCCATTATTTTCCATAATATATTCTTTGGCACATTGCACTAAGGATTTTTCATTAAGCGGACTTATCACTTCTGCACCAGCTTTTTTGACTTTGCGAAAATATACGAGTAATTGCCCACTTACCATAGTTGCGGCAAATTGTCGCTGTTTCATTGTTTGCTGCCCATTACTTTGTCGCAATGTATAAATATGCTCAAAGCCGACATTTTGCGCACTTGTTCTTAATGTTTGCCATAATCGCACATCTTGGTGTTGAAATACAAACACAAGCCAACGATTATATTTTAACACTCTAAACATTTCTTTTAGGCTTTTTTCCATTAAGTCATAATATTCGTTGCTTGTTTTGTTTAAGCTACCTTTTTCTATGCACTCTTTTTCGCGCGTTGCCAAATCCACAGGCAAATCAAGCCACACATTCCACATTGTGCTTAAATCTAAGTAGGGAATCTTTGCCCCATAAGGTGGGTCAGTGTAGATAAAATCTATGCTTTGAGATTCTATTTCTTTTAAATTTGTCGCGTCTGCTTGGAAAATCCTCTCGCCGTTTGTTTTGGATTCTAGCGAATCTATTTTGTCTAGATTCTCTCTTTTGCTTAACATTGCACCTTCAAAATTTTTTATCACTCGTTGCAATGGCTCAAAATACGCATTATAAAAATATGGTGAGTTTTCTAATTCTTTTTTACCCCTTATGACAAGTTTAACTTTATTTTTAAATGTTTTTGCGGTGTCTAAAAAACAAGGCTTCTTTTCAAGTTTATATCTATAATAAAATGCAAAATTGTTCCCCCCGCCTGTCTTAGTGGAGCGATAAGTTAGATTTATTATGCTTAAAGTATTATAAAACGCCAAAAGTAGCGAATAGCGCATTTCTTTTTGTTTGGTAGTTTTTCGCAAAATCAGCTTTCGCAAAATGGCAAGTTCGGCTAGTTGTTTGGGGCTAAAAAGTTGATATAGTGAATCTAGCCCTTTGGTAGTCCATAATAATGGCTCATCTTTGGGAATCCATAGCGTAGAATCTTGCATTTTTGTCGTTGCCACTTCGCCAAACTCTTTGTCAATGGCATTTGGATAGTATTTTGCACCTTTTAGCAATGCTTTTGCTTCTTTGTCATTTTTGGGGCGGAGCGATTCAAATTCGCTCAAAATCTCTTCGCTTAGCTCGTATAAATCCCCTAAATTCACCTTTGCGCTCAACGCCTTTACCATAAAAATACTTAGCGGGTTTAAATCCGTGTGGATTCCGTAGCGATTATTCATCATCGCTTCGATTGCTGTAACGCCACTGCCACCAAAACTATCTAGCACTATGTCGCCCTCATCTGTGAATGCTTTGATATTTTGGGCGACAATATCCCAGCTTTGACGCGTGAAATACGCCGTGCAACCAAAATGTCGCTTTGCCTCTTGCTTTGCGGGTTCTAAAATCGGCTTTGGAATCTCACGCGCAAGATACCACTCATCGGGCTTTTTGCTTGGGATTTTGTTTGATTTTTGTGCTTTTTGCTTGGTAAGCAACTCTTTAAGTTCGGGCATTTTGGGTTCTTTCTCTGTCAAATCCACTTCAATCACCACGCCTTGCGCGTTAAAGGCGATAAATTTGCGCCCATTGCATAGCGCGTAAAGCTCGCACTCAAAGGCAAGCATATAGCTTAACGCCTGCTTTTGCGCCTTGCTACCTTTATTTATGTCGATTTTGGGGGCTTTTGCGTCCAAAATGCAATACGCCTTAGAATCCACGCACAGCAAGTAATCAGGCGTCAAATCCGTATCAATGCTTTTGTTGCTACCGATTTGGATTTGGGCTTTGAGCGTTTTTGAAAGCACGAGTTCTAGCTTTTGTGGGCTTTTGTCGTTTTTGATAGTGAATCCAAAATCCGCCAAAATCGGCGCGATGATAAACTCTCTCACGGAGTCTTCTTTAAACTCATCGCTATCCAAAAGCGTAAAATCAAAATCTTTTAGTGGATTTTCAAACATTTAGGCAACCTTATAAAAACTTTTTGTGAGCTTAGCGCATTTGCAAAACCCAAAATCAAACAAAGCATTATAGCTTTTTTTGATGGATTTTGTAGTGTCAAAATCCTGCCATAAATACCCAAAAAGGCGTGCTAATCGCGCTAAAAAATATGCCCATAACAATGCTTGCTACGGCGATTTTGTTGTTTAGCCCTGCGCGAGCGATGACGGCTGCGGAGCTGATAAGCGGTGGCATAGAGGATTCTAGCAATGCCATTTTGTGATTGGCATTTATGCTAACCCCAAAAATATGCAAGGCACACAAATAAAATGCGGGAATCACTAGCATTGAAGCGATTAGGACTACCCCTGCTTTTTGCCACTCTAGGCGCACATCGCCAAAGCTAAGCTGCACGCCTATGGCAAATAGTGCCACAGGCGTAGCACACGCCGCTAGCGCATATATGGGGGAAAAAATCTCTTCTGGCAAGCTAAAAGGCAATGCTTTTAGCGCAAACCCGCTAAGCATCGCCAAAAACAGCGGATTTGCAAATAGTCGTATAAAAATAGCGCGGATATTAAAACTACCCCTACCACCTAAACTCATCATCATAGGGGTAAGTATCGCTAGGGGCAATCCCGTGCAAAATTGGTCATATAAAATCGCGTTGTGCGCAGCTTCGCTCCCTAGCGCGCCATCCACCATAGGCACGCCTAAAAACAGGGTATTATGCAGGCACGCTAAAAACGCCATAGTGATAGCGACTTCTCTGCTAGCGCGCAATACAAAATGCGCAAAACCTAGCACAAGCAACGCCCCTAAAATCGAGCAAATAAGGCTACCTAGTAGCGTAAAAATTAGCCCTATGTCAATTTGTGCGTGATATACGCCCTTAAAAATCGCGCTTGGCAGGGCAAAATTTAGCAAAAATCCTAGCAAGATATTGCCTTGACGATTGCCTAGCATACGCGCTCTTTTGGCAAAATATCCTAGAAATATAAACAGCAAAATGCTATAAATTGCTACTAGCATATTTATCCTTTGATTTGTGTTTTTTATACGATTTTATTCACTTGCGCGGAGGATATTTGCGCTTAATGTGCTTAATTTGGATTCTAAGGATTCATAGCCTCTATCTAGGTGGTAGATACGATGCACGCGGGTCTGCCCATCGGCTACTAGCCCTGCTAACACTAGCGCACTAGAAGCGCGCAAATCTGTCGCCATCACATCTGCGCCTACTAGGTTTGATTTTCCTTTGATAAGGGCGGTGTTGCCTTTTAGACGGATATTTGCACCTAGTCTTTTTAGCTCGCTTATGTGCATAAAGCGATTTTCAAATAGCCTCTCTTCTATGGAGCTTGTGCCACTGCACTGCGTGGCTAATGCCATAAATTGTGCCTGCATATCGGTGGGAAATGCGGGAAATTCTGCGGTGGTTACCTCAAAGCTACGCATTTCACTTGCGGGCAAAATGCTTATGGTATCGCCATCTTTATGCTGTGTGGATTCTATGCCAAAGCCGATTTCTTTTAGTTTGTCTAGCACGGCTTGGAGGTGGGAGGCGTTTGCATTGGTTATGCTTATGTGGCTATTTGTGATAGCACCTGCGCATAGATATGTCCCTGCTTCGATTCTATCGGGGATAACGCTAAAATCTTTTAGCCCTAATGTCTCCCCCTCCACTCCGCGCACTTCTAGCACATCACTACCTATGCCATCTATCTCTACGCCCGCATTTGCTAGCACTTCGCATAGCTGCACCACTTCTGGCTCTCTAGCGGCGTTTATGATTTGGGTTTTGCCTTTTGCTAATGCTGCTGCCATAAGCACATTTTCACAGCCTGTAACGGTGATTTTATCAAATACGATTTTTGCGCCTTTTAGCCCTTTTGGCGCGCTAGCTACGATATAGCCCTCTTTTATGGAGATTTTTGCGCCCATTTTTTCCATAGCCGCTATGTGCAAATCCACAGGACGCGCCCCTATCGCACAGCCCCCGGGCAGGCTTACTTCGCATTGGCGCATACGCGCTAGAAGCGGTCCTAGCACGAGGATAGACGCGCGCATCTTTCGGACAATGTCATAAATCGCTTTTGTGTGGATAATGTGATGGGCTTGAATTTTCGCACAATGAGAATCTAGCCACTCCATATTGCACCCCAAATGCTCCAAAAGTTTTGCCAAAGTCTTTACATCTGCGACATTTGGGATATTGCTTATGGTTACTTCATTTTTTGCTAGCAGGGTGGCGCATAGCAGGGGAAGGGCGGCGTTTTTTGCGCCTGAAATTGATACTTGTCCTTTTAGGGCTTTGCTTTGCTCTATTTTTAGATAATCCATTTTTGCTCCTTTTGTGGTTTTGGGTTTTTGGCGTTGTTTTGATTTTGTGTTTGCCGTTTATAAATCCCCCTCAAAATCCCCGATTTTTAGTGGCTCGCCTCTTTTTAGATTTCGCACTGCTTTGCGTCCTAAAATCTGTGGCAAATATTTTGGCAAAAGTCCGTTGCTAGGGCGGATAGAGCGGATATTTTTTGTGCTTAGATTTTCGCCTTTTTTTATGTTTTCACAGACAAAAAGTGAGCGAGCAAAGGGGCTTTTGGGCTTAGAATCTTGCGCAAAATCGCGTGCAAAGTCCTGCGCAAAATCTTGCTTAAAATCTTGCCTAAAATCGTGTGATAGATTTTGCGCTAGATTTTGTGTGGCGTTTTTTTGTTTTTGCGTGAAATCACCGCTAAAATGCTTTGTAGATTTTAGCAAATCGATAAAATCTAGCGCATTATTTTTGCCCATAGCCACAGGCACGGCACGCACGCGCTTTGCCATAGTGGCAAACTCTGCTTCCTCCATACTAAAATGAGAATCCACCCCGCCCAAATTGCGCGAAATGATGAAATGCTTTTCGATGATGCTAGCCCCTAGACTTGCAGCCAAAATCGCGCATAAATCCGCACATTCATCAAAAACTGCGTTTGATTTTTGATTGGCGTTGTCGTTATTTGGGGGATTTTGGCTAGATTCTCCCTTTTTGCCACTGCCGATGGTGTGGTCGCTAAGCCCGTATTTTGTGCCGTATTTGGCAAGGTTTGGCATTTCTAAAATATGTGCAGATTCTAAGCTAGCGGGGTATTCACTCACGCAATGAAGCAGAGTAATATCGCTATTTCCAGCCTTGTAGCACGCATCTAGCGCGTCTAAAATAAGGGCGTGCGTGGCGATGCCTGTGGATATGATGATGGGCTTTTTTGTGCTAGCTACAAGGGAGATTAGGGCAATGTCGGTGATTTCAAAGCTAGCGATTTTATACATCGGGCAGTCTAAGCCCTCTAGTAGCTCCACTCCACGCGCACAAAAAGGCGAGCTAAAAATCCCCACTCCAAGTGCGCGAGCGTGCGCAAAAAGCTCTTTGTGCCATTCAAATGGCGTGTAGGCTTTTTTGTATAGCTCATAGAGTGTTTCTCCGTCCCATTTTGTGCCACTATTTATGCGAAAATATGACGCGCTAGAATCGATAGTGAGGGAATCTGGCGTGTAAGTTTGGATTTTGACAAAATCTGCTCCCGCGTTTTTGGCGGATTGTATGGTTTGGAGGGCAAGGGATAGATTTTGGTTGTGGTTTGCGGAGATTTCGGCGACTAGAAGGGGTGGTTTTAGGGCTTTTTTTGTGGGGTTATTTTTAGGGGTATTGTTTGGCATTTGTTCTCACTTTGGGTATTTTTGGCTGTTTTGGGCTATTTTGACTGCTCTGGCTAAAAGCTCATATTTGTGATTTTGCTATAAATTAGCGCGGTGTGGTATCGCTCATCGCGGTAGATAAAATCCTCTAGCTTGCCTCCGTATTTATAGCCATTTTTTTCATAAAAAGCTATGGCTTTGGTGTTTGATTCTAGCACTTCTAGGTGGAGTGAATGCAGGCAAAACTCGCTAAAAGCGATGTATTCTAGCGTGTGCAAAATCTGTGTGCCTATGTCTTGGTTTGTTTGGTCGCGCGCGTCTAAAAACGGATTTTTATAGATTCCAATGTAGGCGTTTTTGTGCGTTAGATTTATGCGTGAGAGGGAGGCTACGCCCAAAATCTTGTCATTTTTTTTTACTAGCCAATACGCGCTTTTTTGGTTATTTTTTAGCCCTTTTATGAAATTAAAATGCCCATCTTTAGTGATATGGCTAGTTAGCATAAATCGCGCTACTTCGGGCTGAGTTCGCATTTCTAGGACATAGAGAGAATCTTTTTTGTCCATCAGCGTAAAATCTAGGGCATAAATGCCGTTGTGCAAAAAATTTTTTGCCATTTGGGAGAAGCCTTTTGTGGGTGGTTTTTGGGGTTTGCGTGCTTTTGTGTGATTTTTTTATTTTGGCGTGGCTAGTGCTGGTTTGGTAGATTTTAATCGTAGCATTATAACACTAATGGTTTTTAAGAATCTAGGGGTAAATTTGCCACCTATGCTGTTGCAAGAAAGTCTAGTAATGGTCATTGCGAGCGCATTTTATTGCGCGTGGCAATCTATAATTTAGAGACATTTCGGGCTACGCCTTCAATATGACAATGACATATACGCTATGTCGTCATTGCGAGCGAGCGCGTAAGCGCGAGCGTGGCAATCTAATATGATTCTACTTTTTTATCATTTTGTCGTTTTGCTGTCATTGCGAGAGTCTGCAATTTTGTAAGAAATTGTAGATTCGTGGCAATCTATGACTAAAAATCGCAAAAAAGCGTTATTTGGTAATTTGTGATTGTGGATTGCCACGCAAATGCTAGCGCATTTGCTCGCAATGACAAAATGTGTGGATTGCAGATTTTGCAATTTTTTTTTAAGTTGTAGATTCTAGTAATGACAAAGTGATTTTCCCCCTCCCTTGCGGAGGGGGACTAAGGGGGTGGGTTCTTTGATATTTTACTGCCGACATTGTAAGCATTGCTTTTTAATGCAATGCGTGGTAATCTATTTTTGCCATACTTAAGATTTTTTACAAAAAAGCGAAATATCTCTAAATCCACGATTTAATAGAGATATTTCGGTCTCTTGCGAAACCTCAATATGACAATGTTAGTTCGTCATTGCGAGAATCGCGCTAGCGATTCGTGGCAATCTATGACTAAAAAACTACAAAAGAGCATTATTTGGCGATTTGTGATTGTGGATTGCCACGCAAATGCTAGCGCATTTGCTCGCAATGACGGAAATGCAGATTCTCGCAATGATAAAAAACAACATAGACAAAATGACGCTAAACCAAAAAACTAAACAAAACACAACTAAATAAAGCTAGACTACTCTACGCAAAACAAAATCAAAATGCACAAAACAAAGTTAAACAACCTGCAATAAATACAACAAACAACGCGCTACGCAATTAAACTAAAAACAAAACCGCATTCACTACAAAATAAACCTAAACAACACTACAATGATACAAAGTAGTGGATTGCCACGCGGATTTTACAAAATCCGCTCGCAATGACATTAAACAACATAGACAAATTACACTAAACTAAACTACAAACAAAACAAAACCAAATTATACACTAAACCAAACTAAGCTAAA
>NZ_JBSIUU010000033.1:0-22405 GCF_053654535.1 Helicobacter sp. T3_23-1056
TAATCTTGCAAAGGTGTTTCAATCATTGTATTTTAGCATAAGAGAATTTAACAAGCGACTAAAACTAAATTGCACGCCTTATGCTGTGAATGGTAATTTTAGCATAAGAGAATTTAACAAGCGACTAAAACCAAATGGTTTTTTGGTAAAAAAGGCTAGCAATTTTAGCATAAGAGAATTTAACAAGCGACTAAAACTTGGGTAGAATTATCGCGTTTGAATGCAAGATTTTAGCATAAGAGAATTTAACAAGCGACTAAAACGGCTAGGTATTCTGTAAAAAAGTCGTAAGTATTTTAGCATAAGAGAATTTAACAAGCGACTAAAACCTAAGGGATTTTGATTTATTTGCACGCCCGATTTTAGCATAAGAGAATTTAACAAGCGACTAAAACAAGAGAGGTAAATAGCAATGGCAGATTTTTATTTTAGCATAAGAGAATTTAACAAGCGACTAAAACCGCACTGAATGCTTTGCACGAATGCAACCAATTTTAGCATAAGAGAATTTAACAAGCGACTAAAACAAAAAGTTAGCCAAAGCACGCGGGAGTATTATTTTAGCATAAGAGAATTTAACAAGCGACTAAAACTCTTAGTTGATATGTCCTAGCTAAAATTCTATTTTAGCATAAGAGAATTTAACAAGCGACTAAAACTAATAAACGCTTAAAACATTGTTTGTAGTAATTTTAGCATAAGAGAATTTAACAAGCGACTAAAACTTATATTATCATTCTAAGTAAATAAGCTAAATTTTAGCATAAGAGAATTTAACAAGCGACTAAAACTCGTAGTTTTTGCAAACATACACACCTTGTATTTTAGCATAAGAGAATTTAACAAGCGACTAAAACAACTGATGAAATCATAGCAAACTTTTTTTAATTTTAGCATAAGAGAATTTAACAAGCGACTAAAACAGGGTAGAATCCGCGCTAAAAATTGCTTTTATTTTAGCATAAGAGAATTTAACAAGCGACTAAAACGAACGGCGAGCAAATGAAATACAAGAAATTATTTTAGCATAAGAGAATTTAACAAGCGACTAAAACGAAATAGAAACATTTATAGCAAAGGGATTTATTTTAGCATAAGAGAATTTAACAAGCGACTAAAACTAACTTGTGAAAATTGTCATTACGCGGTTAATTTTAGCATAAGAGAATTTAACAAGCGACTAAAACGCGCTTTTGTTTGTATAACTTCTCTAAGTTATTTTAGCATAAGAGAATTTAACAAGCGACTAAAACAAAGTTTTAACGGCTTCGCAAGCTAGATTTATTTTAGCATAAGAGAATTTAACAAGCGACTAAAACCTCATACCATAATCAGCAGGCTCGGCGTTTATTTTAGCATAAGAGAATTTAACAAGCGACTAAAACACCCTTATATTGATAAGGAGAAAAAACTTGATTTTAGCATAAGAGAATTTAACAAGCGACTAAAACGCCTAGCGCATCTTTTGTGTTTGCTATAAAATTTTAGCATAAGAGAATTTAACAAGCGACTAAAACGATAAATCTAAAACTTCGTTAGGCAAATTTATTTTAGCATAAGAGAATTTAACAAGCGACTAAAACACGGCTTGTATTACTTGTTACTTTTTCCATATTTTAGCATAAGAGAATTTAACAAGCGACTAAAACCTCACTGCAATTACTTACTTAACCTTGTTTATTTTAGCATAAGAGAATTTAACAAGCGACTAAAACCCACTAATTGAGCGATATTTGCGCTTATTGATTTTAGCATAAGAGAATTTAACAAGCGACTAAAACCGCACTTGTTGGATAAAAGCCAAGTTCATTATTTTAGCATAAGAGAATTTAACAAGCGACTAAAACTAAGGAATAAATGGGGCAAAATCTTTGCTAATTTTAGCATAAGAGAATTTAACAAGCGACTAAAACACATGCTATCTTTGCCGAAAGATTGGCAATATTTTAGCATAAGAGAATTTAACAAGCGACTAAAACGGCTCTGCAATTCCTATGGCTTACATAGGAATTTTAGCATAAGAGAATTTAACAAGCGACTAAAACATGACATCGACCAATACATAGTGAGCTTGCATTTTAGCATAAGAGAATTTAACAAGCGACTAAAACCGAGCTATCGCATTTAAGATGGATGCTCCGATTTTAGCATAAGAGAATTTAACAAGCGACTAAAACCCGCCCTAAAGGCGTGTATTCTCAAGGCATATTTTAGCATAAGAGAATTTAACAAGCGACTAAAACACAATGAAATTTTTAACGACAGAATCAATAATTTTAGCATAAGAGAATTTAACAAGCGACTAAAACAATGGAAATACAAATCGAGATGACAAGCAAATTTTAGCATAAGAGAATTTAACAAGCGACTAAAACAAACCTTATACTACTATGTCTGGCTCTTTATTTTAGCATAAGAGAATTTAACAAGCGACTAAAACACACTAGCCAATATGCTATGGACATTACGAATTTTAGCATAAGAGAATTTAACAAGCGACTAAAACGCGGTTTTTACATATTTTTTCATCAATGCAATTTTAGCATAAGAGAATTTAACAAGCGACTAAAACTGTGTTTTGGGGCAGGGATTCTAGCCCCATATTTTAGCATAAGAGAATTTAACAAGCGACTAAAACGAAAATCAAGAAATTAGAGATTAAATTATACAGGCGCGAAAATTTTCCATATTCAAAAAATCAAAATTCTGTCGTGTTTTAAGGTTTGTTGTTTTTGTCATAGGGCTAAGCTGTAAGTCATAAAGAGATATTTTTGGTTTCTTGAAAAACCTCAATATGACAAAACCCACCCCCTTAGTCCCCCTCCGCAAAAAAGGTGGAATCTCTGTTGTCATTGAGAGAGTTTGTGCGATATTTAGTCAAACAAGGATTTTTGTCATTGCGAGCGGATTTGACAAAATCCGCGTGGCAATCCACAACCAAAAAAACAAAAAAAAGGCGTTATTTTAAAATCTTAGAATTATGGATTGCCACGCGCAACAAGTTGCGCTCGCAATGACGACAAATATCCACCCCTTTGCGGAGTCGCGACTCTCTTGTCCCCCCTCCCGCAGCACGAGGGGGATTAAGGGGTGGGTTTTGTCATATCTAGGCGTAGGCTATTTTTATGTATTGTCATATTTAAGGGGGTGAAGTATCCAAAAATAGATTGCCACGCGCAACAAGTTGCGCTCGCAATGACGGGTTTTTTTATCATAAAAATAGATTGCTACGATTTTTATTCGTTTGCCAAAATTTAGACTTTTGAGAAAGTCGCATTTGCTAGCCATATTTGTTCGCAATGACAAATATGGGCTATTTTTGGATACTTCGGCTATGCGTAAGATGGCAAGCGGTATTTAAAACACCGCTTGACACCGTTTGGATATGTGGATTTGTGAGATTTTGTAGCGATTATTTTGTATCCAAAGTCTTTTTGATAAGATCTTCACCAACCAAGTCATAAAACTTAGGATAAATGCCTGTCATAAGCTCTTGCCATTGCTTTTTTTGCGCATCATTAAGTGTGTAGATTTTTAGTTTGGTTGGATATTTGGCTTCGTAGTCTTTTAGATTTTGGAGTAGGACTGCTTCATCGCGCTCGCTCTCTTCGCGCTCAAAAAGTGTCGCTTCTCTCATCGCTTGATTTACCACTTCTTTTAGCTCATCTGGTAGTTCTTGCCAAAATTTTTCACTTGCGATGACAAGGTAGCCCAAATAGCCGTGATTGCTTAGCGTTACGCTTTTTTGGACTTCGTAGAAGCGGGAATTATACAGATTTGAGAGGGGGTTTTCTGCTGCATCTACCACGCCTGTTTGTAGCGCGCTATACACTTCGCCGAAGTTGATATTTTGGGGGTTTGCGCCCATCGCTTTGACTTGCTCTTCTAGGACTTTTGAGCTCATTATGCGCATCTTTTGTCCTTTGGCGTCATCAGGGACAATGATAGGCTTTTTGTTGGTGCTAAATTGCTTAAACCCAGAATCCCAATAATCAAGTGCGATAAAGCCTTTTTTGGCGATGGCTTGCTTTAGGATTGCCCCTACTTCGCCATCCATCACCGCGTGCAAATGGGCATTATCACGGAATATAAAAGGCACATCCCAGAGGTTAAATTCTTTGGCAATAGGCGTAAATTTGGAAAACGCGGGAGCTGCTAGCTGAATATTATTTCGCTTTAGCTCTTGAAACACTTTGTCATCATCGACAAGCTGTGCGCTAGGAAAAACCTCGACTTTTAGCCTGCCACCGCTTAGCTCGCCCGCCCTCTTGGCAAACAAATCTGCTGCCTTGCCTTTTGGCGTGCCACTACTTACGACATGGGCAAATTTCACGGTGAAAACTTTGTTTGGGTCGTTTTTGGAGCGCTCTTTGTCCCCGCAAGCACTAAAAATAGACGCGATAAACGCACCACCTAAGACACTAGCTAGCAATGCTTTTTTGCTCACATTAAAAGCGCGAAATCGTTTTCCCGCGCTAAAAAAGTGGGATTTTTTTGTTTTGTTGTCCTTGTTCATTTTTTCTCCTTTTGGACTTGTTAGATTTTTGCTTTAGCGGATTGCAAAAAGCACTAGATTCTACCTAAAATCTCTTAATTGCTAGAGATTTTTGGTTTTTTCTTACATATTTTATTAAGGATAAAAATTTATGGAAGTGTTTGACAAAAGGCTTTTCTAAAGAAAGCCTTTTGTGTTGGGGATTTGTAGGCAATGCAAATGGATTATTGTTTATCGTTTGTGTTGGCTAAGATTTTCTCTGCAAACGCGCTATATGCGGCGGCTAATACTTCTGCGTATTCGTTGTCAAATTCTGTCAAAATCCACTCCATTTTTTCTTTATACACGGATTTTTGAGCGTCTTTGGTTTTTAGCTCGGTTTTGGCATTTTGCAGTCTTGTCAAAAATGGACTAGAGATTTTATTTAGATTTGCTTCAAATGTGTTGATTTCGCTTGCAAGCCCACTAGATTTTGCGCTATCTACGGTGTTTTGGCGTATTTCTTGCATATTTTTGTCGTGCCATTTGCTTATCTCACTCATATTTTCATTTTTTTCTTTAAATTTATTATAAAAATGCTCATAGCCACTGCTTGTGAGATATTCGGTTTTTGACTTGTTTTTTTGCTCCGCTTTTAGTATCACTTTTAAAATCGTATCTAGCGATTCGATTCGTGATTTAAACGCGTGCTGTATCTCGTGGATTTGTTTTTGGAGATGATGGGATTGCTCATTTTCTGTGGGGGTGGGTTTAGCGATTAGCATCACTTGCCATAGCGACACACATACAAACGCACCGATAAATACCCCAAATAAAGACTTTTTCATTTTGACTCCTTTTGTTTGATTTTGTCTTTGATAGATTTTGCAAAAGCCTGCCAAAAACCTAAACTATGTAATGAAGCAAATATATTGCCAAAAGCCATTTACAAAACTTTGAAAATGTAGTTTGTGCTAATCGCATTTGAGGTCGCGACAAATCGTGGATAAGGCTAGATTCTAGCATTTTTTCGTCAAACATATACAAATATTTAAGCAAAATCAAAAACGCAAAAATGCGTAAATGTGAAAAAACGCAATAAATGCAACAAACTAGAATCTATAAACACTCATTATCAAACACAATGGGGAGGGAAAATAACATTTGAAAAGGCAAAATTTAAGGGGTAAATTAAAATGAAAAAATATAAAATATGGAGAAAAAATGAAAGATAAAAACGCTACAAATGGATTTTGTTTGTCAAACAAAATCCAAATACAGCGATTCTAAGGCATTAAAAACAAATCAAGTCGCAAAACCGCTAATAAAAAACGATTTATAGCCTAGATTCATATCGCCGTAGCATATATAGTCGTTTTAGCATTTTTTTCTTAGCGTTGATTTTTTGCTTTTTGCGCTTTTCTGTCTTGCTTTCAAAAAACCTGCGCGCTCTGCATTCTGTAACGACTAGATTTCTATCGGTTTGCTTTTTAAATTTGCGATAGGCTTCATCGAAACTCTCGCCTTCTTTGACTTTGATACCGGGCATTTGCCTCACCACCTTTCCGTTTTTGATTTTGGATTTTGTCTGCTTTGTATGCTTGCTTTAAAAATCCAAAAAACTTAAATAAGCCCGAGATTTTAGCAAAAAACGCATAAATTTCAACTAAATTTTACGCAATCTTAGATACAATTTGCCCTTGCTTATTTTTGGTTTTTGCGCAAAATCGCAAAAATTTGTCCCACCAAGTGCTACAAAAACACCACAGAATGATTTTTTATAAGTGCTCGTAGCTCAGCTGAATAGAGCAACAGGTTGCGGTCCTGTAGGTCGGGGGTTTGAATCCCTCCGAGCACACCATTTTCACGCTTTTATCTAACCTGCTAATACCTTGAAAATTTGACACAAATATCTTAAAAAACTTAAAAAATATCGATTCTGCAAAATCCCATAAACACCAAAATCTAAACCCAAAAATACCCCACAAAAAGGCATAAAATGCAAGAGAAAAAATCCGTAGGAATCGTAGGCTTAGGGCTTATCGGTGGCTCTATGGGGCTAGCTTTGCGCGAGCTAAATGATAGCAAAAATGCCCCCATAACTTTTAGCCGTATTTTTGGCTATGATACCAGCCCTTTGCATTCCCAGCAGGCATTATCTCTTGGGCTTGTTGATGAGTGTGTGGAGTTTGAGGCGATAGAGCATTGCGATGTGGTGTTTTTAGCCACGCCACTTGATGCGATTATAGAGACTTTGCAAAAGTTTAAGCATATCAAAAAAGATTGCACGATTATTGATTTGGGCGGGGCAAAGCAAAAAATCATCGCTTCGATTCCGCCCCAAATCCGCAAAAACTTTGTCGCCGCACATCCTATGAGCGGGACGGAAAATTTTGGTCCAAATGCCGCTATCAAAGGGCTTTTTTATAACAAAATCGTAATCATAGCCGATGAAGAGCATAGTGGTAAACCTCAACTAGCCCTCGCTAAACAAATCTTTATTTCTATTGGTATGAGGATTATCAAAATGAGCGCAAAAGCCCACGACAAGCACACTGCCTACATATCTCATCTCCCTCATATCATTTCTTTTGCGCTTGCAAACACCGTCCTAGCACAAGAAGAACCACAAAATATTTTAGCCCTAATCGGCGGGGGATTTAAAGATATGAGCAGAATCGCAAAAAGCTCGCCTATAATGTGGCGCGATGTGTTTGCCCAAAACAAAGAAAATCTACTAGAATCGATTGAATCTTTTGGCAAAGAAATGCTATATGCCAAAAAGCTAGTCAAAGAAGAGAAATGGGAAGAGCTAGTAGAGTGGATGGGCAGGGCAAATTCTTTGCATAATTTTATGTGAATTTAGATTTTGTTATTTTTGTTACTTTTGCCACTTTTTCCACAATGGCAAAAAATTTTTACGACATTTAGATGGCGTAGGCTATGAATTTGTTTGCAAAAATCAAAAGCCTTTTAGTCGCGTGTATTTTTGCATTATAAAGTTTTTATGATTATTTTAGCTCTTTATCATAATCTACATTTGCCTTTGTGCCTAGCATTCGCGCACGATTCGCACTAAAATCATCGCTAAAAATACTTCGGCTAGATTTGTAGCCATCGATTTGAAATCCCGCAATGTCAATTAACGCGTGAATCAAATCGTCTATCATAATAGGTGAATGGTTAGAAATGACTCGCTAGATTCTGCATTTTGAGTGGGGCAATTTGTTCTGGGGTATTCATTTGCGTTGTTTTGATACGAAACTTCGCGCGAATGGTCGTTTTGTCCTATTTTCGCTCGTTCCGCATCAAAACAACGCAAAGCAACACCACCATTACTTCGATTGTTTGATTGTGAATCGCGCGCTGTGTGAGATTTTGCGCTGTTTTCCGTCGTTGCGAGATTTTGCGTAGCAAAATCGTGGCAATCTATGTTAGATTCTGCGTTTTTTGAGTGATTTGCAGAATCTAGCACAAAATCTGTTTTTTGTCCCCCCTCCCTTGCGTGGGACGATTCTGTATTTTACCCCTCCCTTTGCGGAGGGGGCTAGGGGGTGGGTAGATTTATTATTTGAAAATTTTACGCTACTAATATTTTGCGCTTTTAACCCACCCCCTTTGTCCCCCTCGTGCTAAGGGAGGGGGAGAGTGTGAAATTGCCTTTCGCAAAGGAGGGGGAATGATTTTTGTCATTCTTAACAAACGAGAGTTGAGCGAATAATCTCTATTTTGGGATTTTTCGCTACGCTCAATATGGCGTGTTTTGCGTGGGTTGTTTGGCTATATTTGCAAAATCTTGCAATGACAAACTTAGATACAAATCGTAAGCCAAAATCACTTTTTATGTCGTAGCGATACTTTGATACTTTTAGCACCTATTTCAAAATTTGATAAAAATTCCAAAATCATTTGTTTTTAAGTAAATTTTAAGTTGGGGGGGGGGTAAAATGCAATATTCAAAATACGCAAAATGCGTCATTTAATATGGAGTTAACAATGATGGGTTGTTTGTATTTGTTGGTTTTATGGACTTTGGTGTTTAAAAACAATCTCGACGCTAAGAAAAAAGTTTCTATTTTACCTAAGATGAGAGGAGTAAAGGGTGCGTAAAATTTTTATGGTGGCTTTTTTGCTAGGTTTTGGAGTTTCTACACCTAAAGCTAATCCCATAGATTTATTGCCCGTTGTGATGGATGGCTTAGAAGTTTGCTATGGTGAGGAGGTTATGAAGAGTGTTTTATACCACCTAAGATTCAATGGATATATAGGGAACGAAGAGTGGGAGCAGTTGGTGCGTATTTGCGCAGAAAGGATAAAAAGTTTTGGTTCTACAATAGAGCAACGAAAGCAGGCGATAGAGGTCTATTTAGAATCTCATAAAACCCTACTGACACTAGGTATTACATTAACAGCGGATGTCCCAGAATGATTGAGTTGAGAGAGTATCAAATACCACTCTTTGAGAGGTGGCTTAGAATTTTTTGGGCTCGAATGGGTTGGAAATCAAAAACGAATCTACAAATGCCCCAAATGCCAACAAGAATGGGAAGAGATTGAGTCATACAAAAATGAAATTGGATATGTTTAAGGATACAAAAATGCAAATAAATAAACCAAGCAAAATCGAAATGGATAGAATCTCTGCTTTATGGGCTAAAGAAGCTAAATTTAAAAACTACGAATACGAAGAAAAGGCTTTAGGGTGGCTTTTTAAGATTTACCCTGCAAATACAGAATTAAACGCAATTATCATTAAAATAACCTGCCTTGATAGCTTTTATGGCACAAACTTAACCAAAAGCTACAAAATCCACGAAGTCGCACAAGAAATTTTAAAACTAGATTTTGATAGCAGAGTGCAAAAAGGCGATATAAGCCTTGTAGATGATTTAGCGACATTTGGCATAGACAAAGGCAGAGCTAAAATCCTATCTTTTGCTAGCAAGTATTGCGTATGGCATAATTACGGAGTTTATGGAAAAGATAGTTTTGTAATCCTAGATAGCATCGTAAAATCTAAGCTAAAAGATTTTAATAAAATCTATGGATTTAGTGAAAAATTTGGTGATAAAGATTTGGAAAACTATGCAAAATACAAAGAGATTTTAGAGCGTTTTAGAGAATTTTTTGGGCTTAAATGTGGTTTAAGAGAGATTGATTGGTATTTGTGGAGGCTTGGCAAGCTAGAGCAAAAATAGCAAAAAAGGCTTTAGTGTTTTGTTTGGCATTGTTTTGATATGTTTGCAAACACGATTTGCCCTAATTTTTACAAAAAAGTAGGGCAATCTAGCTGCCACACATAGCTATCAAACCTTAGATAAATAAAACTCTAAACCAACATAATTAGCCACATTTAGGATATTTAGTGTCCTAAAATATATCTATTTTTAAAAGCACATAAAAACATAGCGACAATATATGTTTTGTGCATTTTATTGCGCTATTGGTTCGGCGTATTTTTTGAAAATATCTTGGGTGATTTTATAGCTACAAAATTTTGGTCCGCACATTGAGCAAAATTCTGCCTTTTTAAACACTTCTTGAGGCAAGGCTTCATCGTGGTATGCCCTAGCTCTCTCCGAGTCTAATGCTAGCTCAAACTGCCTCTCCCAATCAAATCCATACCGCGCATCGCTCATCGCATCATCACGCACCCTTGAAGCGATTCTCCCTCGCGCTATGTCTGCGGCGTGGGCTGCGATTTTGTAGGCTAAAATCCCCTCACGCACATCATTTGCATTTGGCAGTCCTAGATGCTCTTTTGGCGTTACATAGCATAGCATTGCCACGCCTTTCCACGCCGCTACACACGCGCCAATCGCGCTTGCGATATGGTCATACCCTGCGGCAATATCTGTAACAAGCGGTCCTAGCACATAAAAAGGTGCTTCATTGCATAGCTTTTTTTGGATTTTGACATTGCGCTCGATTTGGTTTAGCGGGATATGTCCCGGTCCCTCTATCATCACTTGGACATCTTTGACATTTGCCCTGCGTGCTAGCTCGCCTAGCACTTCTAGCTCGGCAAATTGCGCTTCATCGCTAGCATCAGCTAGACAGCCCGGACGCAGAGAATCCCCTAGCGATAAACTCACATCATATTTTTGGCAAATCTCTAAAATCTCATCAAATGCTTCATAAAACGGATTTTCTTTATGATAATGCATCATATAGCTTGCCATTAGGCTTCCACCGCGCGAGACGATGCCCATCTTTCGTTTTGCGACAAATGGCAAATGTCGCAGTAAAAATCCGCAATGAATCGTAAAATAGCTAACGCCCTGCTGTGCCTGCTTTTCTAGCGTGGCTAGCATAGAATCGATATTTAGCTTTAAGACATCATTTTGCACATCGTGGAGGATTTGATACATAGGCACTGTGCCAATAGGCACAGATGAAGCCTTGATAATTGCCCTACGGATAGAGTCCAAATCCCCGCCCGTGCTTAAATCCATAACGGTATCTGCGCCGTATTGGATAGAGACTTTTAGCTTTTGGACTTCCTCGTCTATGGAGTTTATGATTTGGCTTGAGCCTATGTTGGAGTTGATTTTGGTGCGCAATGCCACGCCTATGCCCATAGGGTTTAGGTTTGTGTGGTTTATGTTGGCTGGAATTATTAGCCGTCCTTTTGCGACTTCTTTGCGGAGGATTTCAGGGGAGATATGCTCGATATTTGCTATGTAGCGCATTTCTTCGGTGATGATTCCTTGCTTTGCGTAGTGGAGTTGGGTTTTTATGTTGTGATTTTCTCGTTTTTGTATCCATTGTGTTCGCATTGTCATTCCTTTGTGTTGGTAAATTTGTGTTGGCAAAATAGCCCAAAATTGTAGCACAAATTTTGACTTTGTTTTAGGCTAAAAAGGCTTAAAAAGAGATTCCTTTTAGTTGTAGATTCCACAAATATTCTATGATTTTTTTAAGCGTGCTAGCAAGATAGCCTTTTATCCCAAAATTCCCAAGAGAGCCTAGCGCGTAACGCTCCCCAAAAGAGCAAATACTCCCCTTTGGGCTAAATCGAAATGGCAGGATTTTTTTGCCATAGGGGGTTTTGTTTTTGGATAGTTTTTTTTGTGTTTTTTTCTTTAGCAAGATTTTGAAGCTTTGGGCTAGGTATTTGCCTTGCTCGCGTGCTAGCTGTGCTGTGGGAGGGAAAAATCTATCATTTGGATTGTTTCTAAAACTAGCGCAATCCCCTAGCACAAATACATTTTCTAGCACGGACACTTGTGGCAGGGGAGAATCTAGATTACTTGTGGATTTTGTTGTGCTTTCGGGCTGTGTTTGCGCTGTTTGTGGCATTTGTGCTACTTGCGTGGTTTGTGCCATTTGTGCCGTTTGAGCTAATTTGGGGCGCAAATATTCATCGATTTCTACCCTGCTCCTAGCTTTTATCACTTCGCTAAAAAGCGGGGAGTTATCTATGACAGGGTTTCCTTTGACGCCCGCAGTCCAAATGATAATATCTGCTTTTATCTCGCGTATTTGCTCATCTTTGCTGATTAGGACGGCGTCTTGTTTGCATTCTAGTATTTTGGAGCTAGTTAGGACTTCTACGCCTAGAGATTGCAGTTTTTTTAGCCCTGCTTTTTGCAAATCCTCCCCAAACATACCCAAAATACTAGGCATAGCCTCGATACAATAAATGCTAATATGATTAAAATCTATGCAAAAATCAAGGCATTTTTGTCGCACCTCTTCTGCTAGAGAAGCGACAAACTCTATCCCGCTAAACCCCCCTCCGCACACTACAAAGCTAAGATTTGTCTTGCCTTTTTTATCTCGGCAATCCTCTAGCTTTTGGTTGATATTTTCATAGATTTGCTTGGCGGATTTGTATGAAGTGATAGCTTTGGCATACTCACGCACACCTTTTATGCCAAAATCATCACTATCAAACCCCAGCCCCACGACAAGATAGTCATATTCATAGCTTGCTTTTTGCCCTTGAGCGATTTTGGGCTGTATGCTTGTGATTTCATCTTGGATAATGCTGATTTTGCTAGGCAGGGTAGAATCCAAATTAAAAAGCACGGATTTATCGTGTTTGCCAGAGGCTACATCGTGCAAGCAGATACTTTTGTAATGATAAGGCTCTTTGCTAACCAAAATCCACTCCGCTTTTTGTAGCAACTCACAATCTAGCTTTGTAAGCAAACTCATATTTGCATAGCCTGCGCCAAGTAGTAGGATTTTTTTCATTGTTTGTCCTTTTTGTTTTGTTTTAGATTTTGCTTAGATTTTTTTGGTTAATGTTTTTTGTTGGTGGTTTTTTGGGCTTTTTATCAAATCTTGTGTTTTTTTTGTCTTGTTTTATCCCCCTCCGTTTTCCCCTCTTTTTGTTGGCTAGTCGCTATTTGTGGGATTTTGCCTCTTTTTGCCACTTTGATTTTTCACTTCTTTTTTTGTCATTACTTTAAGAAGCGCGAAAATCTAGCACCATTCGCCCATCGATTTTGCCCTCTTTCATACGCGAGAAAATATCGTTTATATCTTCTAGCTTAGCAGGGGCTACATGGGCGTGCACTTTTTGCTCTTCGGCAAATCGTATCGCCTCTTGCAAATCTAGCCTTGTCCCCACGATTGAGCCACGGACGGTTACGCCATTTAGAATCATATTAAAAATATTTACGGGGAATTCTCCCGGTGGCAAGCCATTCATAGACACCGTGCCACCTCTGCGCACCACGCCTAATGCCTGTTTAAAAGCGACAGGATGCACAGCGGTTACTAGCACGCCGTGAGTGCCACCATTTGTCTCTTCGATGATTTTTTTTATCGTGCCTTGTTCGCCTAGCGTTTTAGCATTTGCCACGACTTGCGCGCCGTATTTTTTTGCTAGTTCTAGCTTTTCATCGCTTACATCGATAGCTGCGACATTTAGCCCCATAGCCTTGGCGTATTGCACCGCTAGATGCCCTAGCCCGCCTATGCCTGATATTGCCACCCATTGTCCGGGTCTAGCCTCTGTAACCTTTAGCCCTTTATACACCGTAACGCCCGCACAAAGAATAGGCGCGATATTTAGAAAATTTACATCTTTTTGCAAGATTCCTACATAGTTTGCGTCTGCTATGGCGTATTCGGCAAATCCACCATTTACCGAATATCCGCCATTATCTTGCTTTTCGCATAGCGTCTCCCAGCCAGCCATACAATGCTCGCAATGCCCACACGCGCTATAAAGCCACGGGATTCCCACTGCATCGCCCTCTTTTATGTGCGTTACGCCTTTGCCTACTTTGACTACAAAGCCCACGCCCTCGTGTCCGGGGATAAACCCGCCGCTATTTAATGCTTTTAGGTTTGGTTTGATAGGCCAGTCGCCATCGACTGCGTGCAAATCTGTATGGCACACGCCACAAGCCTCGATTTTTACTAGCACTTCGCCATCGCGTGGCTCGGGGATAGGCACTTCTTGTATCACAAGCGGTTTGCCAAACTCTTTTACCACTGCTGCTTTCATTGTTTTTGACATTTTTGACTCCTTAAATGTGTTTAAATGGATTGCCTTTAAGCGTTTTTGCGTTTTTAGTAGTTTTGCTAAATTTTACGCATTTTAAAACGCTTTAAAAGGATTTTGTTTATCGCTATTTTTAGCTTTATTTGATATGGATTTTGCTTTTTTTAAATCTATGGAATCTAAAAAATATCAAATCCATAAAATCTTTTATGCAAAAAGCCTATGCAAAATCTACATATCAAATTTTATGCCAAAGCCCTATGCTAAGACTTATGCAAAAAACATTTTTTTAAAAAATAGCGACACCGCTAGCCTACTGCCCGATGCAATATTTGCTTCCCATATTTGCGTATTTTGAAAGCTATTGCGGAGGGATATAAATCAAATTTATGCGACATTTTGCTACATTGATTGTGATGAATTTTGTAGCATAATCATAAATTTACTAAAAACCCTCTAAACGCGTTTTTACTCCAAAAAATTAAATATTTTTGTAGTTTTGATAAAAAATTGTGATGAAAATTTTGCGTTTGTGTAGTTTTGTAATAATTTTGGGTTTATTTATCATTATATTCCCAAAATCAAGTGATAATTGATAAATATCTGTCAAAAAAATTTATGCAAAAAATGTGGATTTTGTAGATTTTAAAATATTGCTTTTTTGAAAAAATTTGTTTTGTAAGATTTTGGCATTATGTGAAATGACTAGACATTGCTAGAATCTTAGATTCCACTTTTTGCTATAAATTTTTTGCTACAAATGCACCTCCACAAATCTACCACCATAAACCCCCCTCCATTTTTGCAAATTTTGCAAAATCATTTTGGCATTTTTAGCGTTTAAGTTATGATTTTGGTAGCACACACTAGCATACCACCACAGGTTTGATTAGCCCTGCTGGTTTATTTCTCATAAGCTCCAATGCCTCTTCTATTTTGCCAAATCCCTCTAATTTATGCGTGATTAAGGGCTTGACATTTAGCTTTTTGGTGGAGAGTAGAGAGGCTAGTTTTTCCATTCTGTATCTTCCCCCGGGTGTTAGCCCGCCTTTTATGTCTTTGTGTCCCATTCCCACATCCCAAGCCACGCGAGGGATTGTGATATTTTCCCCCGTGCCTAGATAATTGACATTTGATACCACGCCACCATTTTTCACACAGCAGCAGCACTCGCCTATCGTGCTTGTAGTCCCGCCTGCGATTACGACTTTATCGACACCTTTGCCCTTTGTGATTTCGTTGATTTGGTCAAAAAACGCGCCTTTGGTAAAATCGATATAATGTGTCGCGCCGTAGTATTTTTTTGCAATATCTGCGCGAAATTCTATGCAATCAACCGCGTAGATTTCGCTAGCTCCCATTAGATTTGCCCCTGCGCACGCCATAAGTCCCACTGGTCCTAGCCCGATGACTGCGACAGATTCGCCCGGCTTTATATCTGCGTTTTCTGCGCAGTGTATCCCTGTGGTTACCATATCACAGAGCATTACAGCGTCTGCGACATCGACATTTTCGGGGAGGTGGGCTAGATTTGCATCGGCTTCATTTATGTGAAATTTTTCTGCAAACACGCCGTCTTTGAAATTTGAAAATTTCCACCCCGCAAGCGCGCCTCCGCTATGCTGGGCAAAACCTCTTTGGGCATTTATCGAGCCCCAATCAGGCGTGATAGCAGGGGCTATGACTTTATCGCCGATTTTAAAATCTTTGACTAGCTCGCCTACTTCGATGACTTCGCCCACCGCTTCGTGTCCCAAAAACATATTGTGTCGCTCACCGATACCGCCCTCATACACCGTGTGAATATCAGAAGTGCAAGGCGCAATCGCTAGCGGACGACATATCGCATCTAGCGGTCCACAAGGCGTGATAGAATCTTTTTCTATCCAGCCAACTTGTCCTATTTTTATCATCGCAAAACCTTTGATAGCCATTTGTTGCTCCTTATTTTTAGATTTTCGTATCGTATCAGTGTCTTGCTATGCTTAAACTTTGCCCCATTTGTCGTAATGTAAGGGTAAATTTTGCTAGGCATTGATTTTTGCATCTGCCAAACACCATTTTAACGATACTTAAAAAAAGGTTATATATTTTTTTACCTAATATGATTTGAAAAATGTCAAAAATTTGTCAAAAAAATATGGCAATGGGTAGATTTGATACATTTTTGTTTTTTAAGATTGTGTAGTTGATTGGTATTTTGTGGTGTAAAATGTATAACTTTATAGCTTTAGTGAATATTTTGTAAGTATTATGTATAATTTCAATACAATGCACCTGCATACCAAAAGGGGAGCTAAATGTCTATCAAAGAAATAGCAAAATCTCTATGGCACGATATTGATAATATTTGGATTATGGACGATCCAAATTATTCCGCATCAGACATAAAAAATTCCAAGATATTATCGTGGCTAATAACAACAATGGCAATACTGAATACACTATCACTTTTGAAGGTAAGTATGTCCAAATTCAAAAATTTGATATAAAAACACTATGTAAATACAACATAAATTTTGTTGGTTGCGCTTTTGAGAACAAAGTTACAATTAATCCGAATGATTCTAGCACGCTATTTGAATATAATAAAAGCCTTGTGTTTCGTAATTGTGCTTTTAAACAAGACATTGATTGTAGATATGTAAAAACTAATGGTAATATTGCATTTATTAGCACATTATTCAATGGAAAAACAAGTTTTGAAAATACGATTTTTTGTGGCAATGAGTATAAACCATTTAAGGAAGTTACATTTTTTGGCGAAGTAGATTTTTCAAGTGCAACTTTTGAGATTGGGCTAGATATAAAACAATCAACTATAAATTTTAATAATGAAGTAAGATTTCACAAAACGAAATTCACAAAAACCTTAAATATAGATGGCGAATTTAAAAGTCGTGTAGATTTTAGTGAAGCAATCTTTGAACAAGCAGTCTGCTTTAACAAAAACGATTTTACATCGGAAGCAAATTTTGATATAGCCAAATTTTTATTTGATAGAGCTAAATTTTTAAACTATGCAAAGTTTAGTGGAAAATTTAACAAAAACGCAAAAGTTAGTTTTAAGAAAACAGAGTTTAATGAAGTAGATTTTGATAAGATACATTTTGATGATAAAGTAGATTTTAGTGATTCAAAATTTAATGGCAAAACTAGCTTCAATGGAAGCATTTTTGCAAAAACGCCAAATTTTAATAACTCAAAAGCAAGTGATAAGATAAATCTTTCTAACACAACATTCAAAGATGCAAATTTTGATAATGTAAAGCTTCCAAATGTGGATTTTTCTAATGCCACATTTGAAGTGGAAACAAAATTTAAAAATACAGAATTTGGCGAAGCTAAATTTGAAAAAGCTGTTTTTAAGAAAGAAGTTGATTTTTCTCAAGTAAAATTTAGTGCAATATCTTATTTTGCACAATCGAAATTTGAATCACAGGTTCGTTTTAATGAGTGCCACTTTTTATGTGAAACAAAATTTGATAATATAGCATTTTCTAGTGATACATATTTTAATAATGCGCATTTTGAAAAATATGCAGATTTCCACGAAAGCACTTTTTTTGAAAGTGCCTCATTTTATAATTCTACCTTTGATGAAACTCCAAATTTTTCAACTTGCACTTTCAAAAATATCAAAGGGACAAATTTTATAAATATTAGCGTTGATAACATTGATTTGGAATCTATTGAAAGATTTACAAATCGATATGAAAAAGATGATTCTTACATAAATGAAATACAAGATAATAACTACAAAGAGCAGATAACACTAAAGCATAAAATAAGATATGCTAAAAATGCTAGGGATTCGTTTAGGACAATCAAAGATGTTTTGATAACAAATAATAATCTTTTAGATGCGCAAAATTGGCATACACTTGAGCTTTATGCAAAAGAACTTGAATTGGAACATAAAAAGTCAAAATCTTTTAGCAAAGATTGGTGCGATAAGATTCAGCTCTGTTTTTATCGGCATACTTCAGAGCACCACACGGATTTGCTAAAGATTATCTCGTGGTTTGTCATTTTGGTAGGCGGTTTCGCCGCAACTTTGTTTATATCAAAATATTTGTGCGCTCTATTGTATGTATTCATTTCCTTTGTTGTTATTCCTGCTTTGGCTATTATTGCTTACAAAAAGAATTTTTTTGGATTTTTTACACTACTAAATCTTGTGCCTTGTGCGTGGCTATTAACTTGTAATCCAAAATATATCTTTGGTGTGGCAAATCTCTTTGGCAATGATAAAAGTCAAAATGATTTTATTGGATTTCGTAATCTTGTTTTATGTAATACTAAATGCGATATTGATTTGATTTTCAATTTGATTCTGTCGCTTTATAGCATTTTCTTTATCCTTTTGGTTTTTTCTCTCCAAAAAACCGCGCGTAAAAACTCCATAATGCCTAGTTAAAATTGCTATGCCTAGTTGCTAATAAGATTTTGCAAAATCTTATTAGCAACGCTTAAAAAACATATTATCATTTAGCGATTAGATTAGCACTTAGATTTTGTAGCGAAGTCTAAGCAATCTTGTTATTTTTACAAACAAATCCAAAAAAGACATTTGAAGCATTTAACAATTTTAAAATAGATTGTCATAACTTTGCTAATGCAAAATCGAATAATTGTGGCACGAAAAAAGCGCGTATTTAGCCTCACTCATCGCACAGCACTTTGGGCAATCCCCCCACAGCCTCATACACATTTGCCAATCCAGCATCCACCCTTGCAAATATATCTTTTATAGGCTCTTTATTTTTATCTAGCTTTACTATCTCGTTGTAATAACTCACTTTGCCACCGATGATTAGCTTGCATATTCGCTCTTTGTAGTGGTAGCCTTTGGCGTCTTTTCTTTTTGATAGCACGAGATTATCATATTTTATATCTATGGCTCTTATGAGCGATTCTAGCGCGCTCTCCATTTTTGTTAGGGCTTGGTGGTCTATGCCAAAAATATTGTGATAACAAAAATAAGGGCAAAACCACCGCTCAATAGTATCTTGTTGCATTATTTTTTCTATGCGTTTTTTTAGCTCATTTACCTCTAAATTTATACGCTCCATAAATCGCTTTTTATAGCAAATGAGAATCTACAAACTCATAAAACTCATCAATAGCCCTAAAAATCCTATCTACATATTCTTGTGTATGTTTGGATTTTGCCTGTGGTTTTTCTAGCACTTTATGCCATTTTTTGACTAGCCTGCCTTCATCATTTGGCACTTGCAATATCTCATATTGCTCCTGTGGCACTTTTTGTGGCATTGTTTTTTTCCCAAAAATGCTTTATTTCACTCTCAATCTTTTCTAGTTTGTCATTTAGATTTTTAGGTATTTCAAAAGCCTTTATGAGCGATTCTAGCGCATTATCGACTTCTTTTCTAGCGTTTTGTATCCCCTTGTCAAACTCATTAGTTTTCCTCTCGCTTGGTTTTGTATTTTTGAGATTTTCTATGCAGGATTTTAGATATTCTATGCGCTCTATGGCTTTGGTGTGGTTTGTGGATTTTATCGCCTGTGCGGATTTGGTGTTTGGACTAATTTGCGTGCTTTTTGCGTTTGTTGTGTTGTTTTTCATTGTTTCTCTTTTTGTGTTTTTTTGTGGGTTGATTTTTGCGTGCTTTTAGCTTTTTGGATTTATCGGCGTTAGCTGAAAATGTGGCGCAATATCCTTGTTACCGACTTTTAGGCTTATGCTAGGGGAGTTGCTTTTGGGCAATAGATTTTTGTTGTATTTAATATGTTTGTTTGCAGAATCTAGCAATATCTCGCCCTGCGTATCAAAGTCGATTTTGCGTCCGCAAAAGTGCATTTCATAGCCTAAAATAGCGCATTTCCACGGATAAGCAATCTTTCCTTTAGAAGTCACAAAATGCTCTGCTAAACGATTTTGTGTAGCAAAGATTAGTTCGCTATCGCTTAAAAAATAATCCTTTTTATCCCTGCAAATAGGCAAAAATAACATATTTTGTGTCGCCGCTAAGATAAATATTGGCTATCCGCCTCGCTTAAAATTAGGCTCAATTTAACTTAAGACTCCTTTATGTGCACTTAAGTTAAATTGAGACTACTCTTTTACCCACATATATATGAGCCAAATAATTTAACATAATGCAAAATCTTACTTTTTTCATTATGAAAGCTTGTTTCTACTCATCGTAAATGATTTTTTTTACAATTTTTTTGCCTTTGGCTTTGTTGCAATCACTGCAAAGCACTTGTAAATTATCCTCTGTCGTTTTTCCGCCTTTGGCTATTGGTATAATATGATCTATCTCTAGTGATAAATGTGGATATTCATTTTGAGATTTTCCACATATTTGGCAAGTATAATCATCTCTTTCTTTTATATATTCTCTTAATTCGCTATTTAATAAATTTCTTTGATATTTTTTAGTTTCATTTGTTTCTATGTAGTCATCTATATAATCGAGCAAATTAAAGAATATGTTGTCTAATAATATGGTATGGTCATGATATTTCTTTCCCGTTGCGCTCTCATAATAGAAATAAAAATTTGTTAATATACTTCCTTTTATACCTAACTCAATAAATAACTCTTTTTCTAATCTGTCTCTTTCTGGCTCGAATGATTCAAATTTTTCTAACAAATCACTAAAATTAGCCCTAATATATATCAAACATTTTTGTAAGTTCCAAATGCAACATAACAAAGATAATGTTTCTTCATTTTTATCAATATCAAATTCATCGCAAATCATCTTACATTGAAATTTTTCTTTTTTTACTTTTTTTAGGTCATTTATATCAAATAATTCTGCTTCGTTGTCAATGTTTAATCCTAATTGCCCTAAAAAATTAACATAAAGATTCATTAGCCCGTTATAACAATCTTTATAAGCATAATTCCATATTGAAATTAGTTCTTTTTTTTTGGACACATCACATATCTGCTTGTCCTTCTCAATTACCCACATAATAAACTTAATAAAATAGTAAGCTAAAACTACAAAGACTATGATTATCACATATGGCATTTGATATTCCTCCCACTTACATAAAATAAAATGCTGGTTATATCTTATTTTTTTTAAAAGGCTTAAAATCTTTACTGCATTTCATTATTTGTTATCATTTTAGATGCTATATTTTCTATCGTTTCAATTATTTGTTTGCTGTGCTCTGGCTCTACACACAACCAGAAATAATCATAACATTCCTCATTTACCATATTATTTACAATTTCTATTGCTTTTTCTGCTGGAATAACACCATCTTTATTAGTAGCATCTCGTATCTTTTCTTTTGTTTTAGTTCGTATATGTAACTCTTGCGTCATATTAGATAGCACTTCTATTACTTTTTCTCTTTCTTGTTCTTTTATGCTTTTTTCCACTATATCGCCTTTTCTGTATAGTTTGGTATTTTGTTCTAAAGTCATTTGATTTTGTCCTGTGATTATTGCTAAAAATTTCATATTATCTTTTGCAAAGTAAAAGCGTTTTTTGAATGTTTTGCAGTATCAAATATTTGTAAAAAAACGATTTTCCCCTAACCCTGCATCGACCTACATTCCCACACTTGCAAAGTGCAGTATCATCAGCGAAGAGGAGCTTAACTGCTAGGTTCGGAATGGAGCTAGGTGTGTCCTCCTCTCTATTGACACAAGGAAAAGGGAAATAAAGGCAAACTTCGCGCTTATCACTCTAAAGTTTATCGCATTCTAAAGTCTTAAATCTACCTGTGTAAAACGAGGCTAAAAACCACAAAAATCTAAAAATATTTTATCTATTCATTGCAAAATTAGGTAAGAAATTACCTCGCCTTATGCAATAGATTTTGCAAGTGCAATCTTGCAAGCTAGAATCTAAAAAATAGATTTTGTGTTTTGCTAGATTTACAAACTAAAATCTAAAAATCTAAGGCTACATTTCACACAAAAATTTCCGCTTTATTTCACGCTTTTTTGCAAGCTAGACTTGTGGATTTTATGCCATAAAAATCTAAAAAAGATTTTATGCTTTTACTTATCTTTTTATTGATATTTAGGTTGCAGAACTTACAGATTTTGTAAAATCTAAAAACAATTCACGCAAACAAACATTTCACACTCGCACAAAAACTTCACGCCAAGCTAAGCTATGGATTTTACAGCCTTGTAGATTTGCAAGCTAGAATCTAACTAGAATCTATTTTGCCCTTATTTCCATTTTCCTAATGGGGATAACAACATTAAGATAATTTACTACACTAACTGCGCTCAACAAAATAGCGCAGTATAAATTATCACTCATTGTCATAGCCTAGCTTTGCATAACAATGCAAATACAAAAATGTTAAGTAAATCACAGAATCTATATAGAATCTAAAAACTAAACTTTTTGTCTAAAAACCACATTCACCCACTTTATTTAAGCATATTGATACACTCAATAAGGCAGTAGTAGAATACTTAAGACTTAATAAAGAAATAAGCCAAACGGTCTATAAGACTT